>DATCFJ010000564.1:0-16008 GCA_036509605.1 Polyangiaceae bacterium
AAGCTCGCAGGTTCGAATCTGGCCGAGACGTCGGCTGAGCTCCAGACCGGGCTCGTCCCCGTTGGCTTGGCTGATCAGTGACTGCAGCGTTTGGGGATTGAGCTGCCAGTCGTCCTGCCGCGCCGATTCTGCCAGAACGTCCGCAAAGGCGCTCTGAACGCCTTTGGTCTGGTCGCCCTCGCCCCCGGCAACCAAATGCTTCGCATAGGCACTGCGCAGAGCTGCCGTGCCCTCGTTCAACGCCCGGGCAACCGCATCAAGCACAGCAACATCACGAGACCCGTCGCGGAGATCGAGCATGGGCTCCTTCTGACGCAAGAGTTCGATGATGCCCTTTGCGTTGCGACCAACGCCGAGCCCGAGCCGCGGTAGGCAGAGTCGTGCGACGAGTTCCCGCGCCTCTGCGGTGAGCCGCGGTTCGTTCTCGAGCAGACCGGAAGATCTAGCCGGTACGGAGTACAAGCCCCAAAGGCCATAAATCTTCTGGTTGCTTAGAATCTGAGCGTCATTGGTGAGCCCGAGCTTCACGCGCCCTCCGTCGTTGAGCCGCTTGCGCACCCGGTCTGTACCTCGAAACCCCTCCTCCGGATCTGAGCGAGCTCGCGCGTACGCAGCAAGTTGCTCCCACTTCAAAAACGTCGCTAGCTCGCCCTCAGTACCGCTGGACTCGGCGACTCGTTCGGCGAAATAGTAGCCGAGCAGCAGCACCGTGAAGTCGCGTACCGAATCGCTGACTGTCGTGAGATTACCGACCACTTGTCGGCCGAGCCGCGTCCAAATTGCCTGCACACCCAAGGGGTCTCTCGAGCCCTTGATGGCCGCTCGCGAGTCGAGTTGCGTGAGAAACGGCAACATCTGCATGGTGGTTTCCTCGAAAGTTGCGTGTGCAAGCGGCGGTGGTGTCCTACGAGAGGTAACCCCCGCAATCCCAAGTCCGCTGTCTAAATGAAAGGCGGGACGTTACCTGCCGGTCCCGAATTTGAACAGCGCCTTGTGCGAGCGCTAGGACATTGCTTAACCGGCGCGTCCCCACGTCGAAGCGCGCATAGTAAGTTTGCCAGTGAGAGTTCATTGCACGGCGCACCGTTTGCCCAGCGGCATCGGTCACGGGCAAGCAACGTGGGATCACCCAGGGCCGCGTCGGGCCTGGAGGCTGTGGCCAAGCTCTGTGAAGCAGCGAAGACCAACGAGCGATCGAGGCCGCACGCCAAGTTGTTCTCGATCTAGCGGAAGAATATGCAGCGGGCGACGGTGCTGCCCCACTGGGGGTACCACAAGGGTAAGCCGGCGAAGCGGCACACGGCGAAGCCGCGGACGGAGTACAACCGGCTCTAGTGGGCTGACCTCGCTGGTGCCGGTGTCTTCGGAGCCGGTGCAGCCGGTGCAGCCGGTGGCGGCTCGACGGTCGCTGCCGGCGTCGTTACCCTCTTCGGCGCCTCAACGCACTGTACCAACGTCGGTTGGGCTGCTGGCGCCTTGGGCTTCGCCACGAACATGTTCATGCCCGCAAACACGGCCAGGCCCATGAAGCCGACGAGCAACGCAACGACCGACGTGGAGTTCAACCACGTCGTGTACTTCGTCATCTTGCTGTCGTCTTCGCCCGCAAGCCGAAGTTCGATCGAACGATGCCCAACCGGCATTGAGATGATGATGGCTCCCAAGCTAGCGATTAACCCACCCCAGCCGACAATGAGCGGCAAGAGCGACCATGGAGTCGGGGACGGAGCTACGTCGTGCAGGAAGGTGATAGACACCGCCAACGCTCCGCCGGATACGGTGACCATCGTGCGGTCGAAGCTCTCCAGCGCCTGCTTGTAGATGTCGATCGTGCCCTCACGATCCGGGTCTTCAACGACAACCGACGTGTCCGGCGAATCGACGACGCTGACGGCGACTACCTTTTCGGGGGCGTTGGCGGGGGCTTGAATCCGTCCTCCCGGGTGCCCGGAATTCCCGGACTGGGTGCGGGTGGAGGTGGCGGTGGCGGCGGGGGAACGGGCCTTTCGTTTGACACGGTTTTTGCTGCTCACTTCTTTACTGGCGGTTTCGGTGCAGAGCCTTTGGTAGGCGTCGCCGGCGGCGGTTTGAAGCCGCCTCGGAGGTTCTTGGTGTCGGTTTTGTAGACGAGCTCGATCGCTTCGGGAGGCTTGCCCTTACTTGCTGCCACGTTATTTCCCCGGCTTCGGTGCAGTTGTGGGCGGCTGAGGGGGCGGCTTGTGACCAGCCCCAGGATTGCTCAGGTGCGAGATCCCTTGCGGCGTCGGAGCAACCGGAGCAGGCGCCGGCGACTGAGGGGGCGGCTTATGCCCTTTGTGTACTGGCACTGGCGGAGTCTTGTCGTTCGCCATTACTTCTTCACCGGCTTCGGAGCTTCCGCCTGCGTCTGCACCGGCCGTGGCGGCGGCTTATATCCGAGTTCCTTGGTGTTGCTGCCCTTCGTATCCCGGTCGATGAACGTCACCGTCTTGGGTTCTGCGGGCTTCTCCGTACTTGCTGCCATCGTTCCTCCGCCTTTTTGCGGGAGAACATACGTGGCAATCGAGCGCTCGTCGAGGGGGTGACGGGCGTCAGCCCGATGAGTTCATGTCAATCGCAGCCAATCGCAGCCAATCGCAATTGAGCTTTGCATTCGAACGGCGACGACGACACGCTCCCCGCGCCCTCAGAGGGGCAGAAACATGTGGGCGCCGGCCACTCAGCTCGAGTAACGAAGCGGGCTCGGTGGATTTGGCGAGCGTCTGCGAAAAGCTAGGACATTGCTTAGCCAGAGCGTCCCGACGTCGAAGCGCGCACAGTAGTTCATTGCACTCGCGGTTCAGCGATTCTGCAGCAACGCGAACGCACCCTCCGGCGTGGGTCCACACCCCTTGTCGACTGCCGTTGAGAGGGCTCGAAATTTCGGCCGGCACACGAAAGTCAGCCCGGTGGCGCCGCCCGCCATGCCGGCGACCGGAACCACTGGCCGCGCAGCGCCCGGATATGAAATCGCGGGCAGTTCCGCTTGCATTCAGGGCAATGCGTCGCGATGCTTGGCCGCGTTTATGCACACCCCGGCGGCTGATCAGGTTGATGCGTTCTACAGGGCGGGCCTCGAGGGCTTGAGATACCTCGAGGCGCGCGAAGGACGGGGCCGTCGCTTTGGCGAAGCTGCGCAGGCGGCGTGGTCGGCACTCGGCGGTGAGTTCGACGCGCGCGACCGACTCGACCTGTTGCTGCGTGATGCGGCGGCTGTTCATCCCCTCGCCTTCGCGCCGCGCGTCGTATTCGAAATGACCTGGTTGGCTGATGACGAACCCTTCGGCGCGGAGTGGCCGGGCGCGAGGGCCGCGTTGGCAGAGACGTTGCTTCGTGATGGCCGGACCAAGGGCGCCGATGACCTGACCGAGCTGTTCCTGACCTCGGCCAAGCGCTGGGCATTGCCCGAGCCCCGAGTCACAGCTGCCCTTTCGGACGCCGCCGCGCGGATCGCGCCGTCGTCACGAATCCTCCTGGCGGGCTCGTCCGCAATGCTCGCGCTCATTCAAGCCACGAGTGCGCGCCGCGATCTGGATCTCGCGGAGCAGGTGGTCGTGCTGGCGAGCAGCACGGCCGAGCGGCAGTTGTGGGGCTTGGCGTTGATGGGAGCGACCGCTCGCACGCGCCCTAGGGTTCTCGGCGCTGAAACCGCGACCGCGGAGCGCGTACGCGCGCTCGGGATGACTCATTTAGATTTTGCATTGGTTTCAGAAGAATCGGCCGGCGCCGCGGGGACGGTGAAGGCGGTTCTGAGCGAGATGGGGGGCTGAGACGTGCTTCCGGCCAGTTGCATTCAGCTGCAGGGGACGACGCCGCACGTCCATGAGCAAGAAGCGATCGAGTTCGTCAAACAGGCGCTGCCTGATAGCTGCAACTTCCCGGTGTGGGCGCTGTGCGATCTCGTGGATGTTAGCGGACGCCGCTACGAGCTCGATTTGCTCGTGCTCGGGTATCACGGCCTCTACCATGTGGAGATCAAGAGTCATCCGGGGCGCGTGAGCGGTGACGTCGTCGACTGGCAGTTTACGTTCCCCGATGGGCACACCATCATCCGCGACAACCCGCTCAAGCTCGCGGAACACAAGTCGCGCGTGCTCGGTGGCCTGCTGGACCGGCAGCGGGTTGCCAATCGCCCGTTTGTTGAAACGCTGATCTTCCTTTCTGACCAAGACATCAAGATCGACTTGCAGGATGCAGCGCGCGCGAGAGTCGTGAATCGCGAGCAGCTCGTGCGGGCGTTTCAATACGGCGAGTATCCGGGGTCGAGCACCGCGCGCAGGCGCCCTCCACTCGATAAACCGACAATTCGCGCCGTGCTCGAGGCGATGCGGAAGATCGGGCTGCGGAAAAGCGAAAGCGCGCTACGGGTCGGCTCGTACCGGCTGGGAGATTTCCTCGACGACGGTCCTGGCTACCAGGATCACGAAGCCAAACACGAGCGCCTCGACAAGCTGCAGCGAGTTCGCACCTACCTCGTGCCGCAATCCCCGAGCACCGAGCGGCGCGACCAGCTACGCCGGGCCGCTGAGCGCGAAGCGCGGATTCTTACAGCGATTGGCGACCACCCGAACATTCTGCGCCTGAACGAGTACGAGCCCGAGGGGCCTACCGGTGGCCCGTGCTTGCTGTTCGAACGCTTCAATGAAAGCGAGCGGCTTGACTCTTTCGTGCGCCAACAGAAGGGCGCCCTTTCGCTCGACGACCGCCTGCAGATTTTGGAGCAAGTCGCCGACGCGTTGAGCTACTGCCACCGCAAACAGGTGCTGCACCGCGGACTGTGTCCGAGTGCTGTATTGGTGCGGCGCAAGCTTGTTGGCCAGGGGCTCGAGACCAAGCTGTTCAACTTCCAACTTGCGCAGAGCGAGGGCAGCCAAGGCACAGTCCACCTTTCTCAGCTCGGCGGCGACAGCTCGATTGTTTATCGCGCGCCGGAGGTGATTGAAGACCCGACTAAGGCCGAGGCCGCAAGCGACGTATTTTCGCTCGGCGCGCTCGCCTACTTCCTTTTGACGGGGCGTCACCCGGGCACCACGCTGCCCGAGCGCTACAAGCTGTTTCAAGCCGCCGGAGGCTACCTGTCGCCTGCCGCGCTCGCTGCGATTGATGATTCATTCGCGCCCGGCAAAAAGCCGGGAACCGGCAACGGCGAAGCCGATCTGGCTTTCGATGAATCTGGCCTGCCCGAAGCACAGGACCTCGAAGGCGCGCTGAAGTTCGCCACGCATCAGAATCCCCTCGAGCGAGCGGATAACCCGATCGAGTGGGTTCAGCTCCTCATTGGCGAGCTCACCGCGCCGCCAGTCGCAGCGCCCGCTGCGCCTGATCTCGACGCGCTCGAAGCACGTGTTGACCAGGTTGTTGCGGGCTACAAAGTCGAAAAGATCTTGGGCACGGGATCCACCGCACGCGTGCTCCGCGTTAGCAAGGACGGCCGAAAGTACGCGCTCAAGGTGAGCCGTGGCCCTGAGTTCGATGAGCGCTTACGCGGCGAAGGCGAAACGCTGAAGAAGCTCCGAGGTGACCGCATCGTCGCCTTCCACAGCACGTTCGAGATCGCGGGGCGCACCGCGCTCCTGCTCGACGACGCAGGCGAAACGCTGGCCGAGATCCTCAATCAGGAAGGCGCCCAGAGCCTCGACTACGCTAAGCGTTGGGGCGAGGATCTGTTGTACGCGCTTCGCGAGCTCGAGCGTCGTCACGTGCTGCACCGGGACATCAAGCCCGCCAATTTGGCCGTCCCCACGGGCGAGGCAAAGCGCACACGAAACCTATTTCTCTTCGATTTCTCGCTTTCGGAGGTCGATCCCAAGCACCCCGACGTTGGCACGCCAGCGTACCGAGACCCATTCGTCTTGGAGAAGCGCGGCTGGGACGAAGCGGCGGACCGTTTTTCAGCTGCGGTAACCTTGTACGAGATCCTTACCGGCACTCGCCCACGTTGGGGCGCAGGCACCGTCCCGGCCACGGCATCGACGGACACCATGACCATCGAGGCCGAGCGCTTCGATCCGTCCGTCCGCGACCGGCTGCTTGGCTTCTTCTCGAAAGCATTCGCGCGCGACACTGCGGATCGGCACGACAGCGCCGAGACGATGCGCGACGAATGGGTCGCCTGCTTCCTGGCGCCCAAATCGGCTGAACCCGAGGCCGCTCCAACGAACATCGACTTTTCCGCGTTGCGCGGCGACGTTGCCATCCGCGCGGTCGATGGCCTCTCACCGCGAGCGAAGAACGCTCTCGACCGCGCAGGCGTGATCACTGTGCAGGACTCGCTGGGGCTGCCGGCCAATCAGCTGTCAGCGTTGCGCGGCGTGGGCCGCGAGACGCAGAAAGAGATCTTCCGATTCGTTCAGGGGCTCCGCGCAGCCAAGGTCAAAGACGCAGAGGAAGCGCCATTTTTCGGCTCTTTCGCGGGGGAAGATGTGTTCACGCGCGAGCTGCACGGCCTTTCCGCGGCGGCGATCGTCGAGCTGGAGGCGGCCGGCCTGACGCGTGCCCAAGACGCGGCACGTGCACCGAAGCTCCGTTTGGAGCGTGTCCTGCATCGCGTGCCGGACGGCGTTTCGGAGCTCGAGCGCGCGTTGAAGGCGGCGCGGCGCATAGACACTTCGGGCGATCCGCGGAGCGTTGAAGACTGGGTACACCACTCCTTTCCGCGGCAGGGGAAAGCCTGGGAATACGTGCGCGAGCTGTTCGCGATCGACCAGGCACCGGGCGGCGGGTATGCCAAAGATTCCTCGGAGCTCGCGAAGCGGCACAAGGTCGCTCAGCCCAATATTTCGGTCGCACTCGCGAAGGCACGCGAGAAATGGCGCGACGAGCTGCTGCTTGCCCGAATCGCCGACCGCGTGCAGGCCGATCTGCGCAGCCTCGGTGGCGTGGCGCGTGTGGAGCAGGTTGCCGAGCTCTTGCTCAATGAGCTCCCGAACGACGAGTCCGAGGCCGCCGGCCGCTACGCGCGAGCGCTGGTTCGCGCCGTTGCAGAGAGCCACGCGGAGCTGAAGCTCGGCCGCGTGACGGACCGCCTGTGGCTGGCCGAGTCCAGCGAGCACCTCACGCTCGCCAAAGCCCTGGGTGAAGCCGCAGATGAGTTGTGCCAACAAGAGCCGCTGCCTTCCTTCGAGCAAGCCAAAGGCCTGCTCTTGCCCCGGGTGGAAGGAACCGTGCTCTCCGGAGTGCCCGCGGAGCGCCTCGTAGCGGTCGGTGCCAGCGCGAGCAGCCGAGCTGCGCTGAGCGCGCGGCTCGAACTTTACCCGCGCGGAATGACGGCGGAGCGCGCCCTCCGCCTCTCGGCTACCGCACTCTCCAGCCCGCGACTGAGTCCGCAGCAGATCCGACGTGTCGTCGCCTTGCGTTACCCAGAAGCACAGCCGCTGCCCGAATCCGAGACCGAGCTAGCAGAGCTGGTCAAAGACCACGGGCTGAACCTGACCGACGGTTGGTTCGAGCGAGCTGCGTTGTTTTCTCAAAGTAGTGACGGCACGCAGATGGCGGCCGGGGCCCGAGCGCGGACCGAACGCCGCCCCACCACCGACCCCGACGAGCAGGTGCGCCGTGAGTTTGAGGAACGAGTGCGCACAGCCGCGCGGAACCGATCTTTTCGAGTGCTGGAAGTGTCAGCCGCACTGGCTGAGCGCGCCGGCTCGGAACTGGCGCGAATGCTGGGCGTGCCCGCCGTCTCGCTGGAACATGAGGTGTTGGCAGCGCTCGATGAAGTAGTGGGCGAACACGAAGGCTTGGACTCCACGGTGATTTACGACACTGACCGCGAAGGCCCAAACGGCTCCGAAAACTGGGCGGTGCTGACCGATTTTATGGAGCAAAGCGCGGGCCGAGTGATGAAGGGGCTCGCCCAGCAGAAGGGCACGCTGGTGCTCACTCAGCCCGGCATTCTGGCTCGCTACCAACTCTCGAACGCACTGCACACGCTCCTGCAGGCGACGCAGCACGACGATGGTCCAGGCGTGTTCTTGGTAGTTCCGTCCCTCTCCGAGGCGTCACCCACGCCTGTTATTCACGCGCCGACGCGCCCGTTGCCGATTCCGCTGTCTTCACCGGGCCAGCGCTTACCCATCCCTGAAATCTGGATCCCGAGCGAGTAATGGCTGCCAAGAAGAAAAGTCTGAAAAAACCGCAAGAGCGCAACCTGACGCGTGAGCTCTCGCTGCTCCTTGCCAAAACCTTGCTGCCCGATCTACAGGCGCGCGCCGAAGAGCCGTCCGTCGCCCGGGCGCTCGCCGCACAATACAAAAACGAGAGCAAACACACCGCCGATACGCTCGCGGAATGGACCACGCGCACGCTGGAGCAGGTGGCAGTGGCCTGGATCCTGTCTTGCGTGTTCATCCGGACTTTGGAGGATCGCGGCTACCTGACGCACCCGCGTTTGGCGGGCGAAGGCGCCGCCGACAGCGAGCATTTGTTTTTTGATCTGTTCCCGTCGCTCACACAGCGCGACTACTTGCTCGCTGTTTTTCGTGAGCTATCGCATTTACCCGGGGGCGAAGAGGTCCTAGCGCCGAAGCACAACCCTGCCTGGCGCCTCGCGCCCACCACCGAAGGTGTCCGCACGCTGCTTGCCTTCTTCAGACAAGCAGACGGCGAGGGCAAGCTGATCTGGTCATTCACCGGTGAGAGCACGCGCTTTCTCGGCGACCTGTATCAAGACGTCTCGGAAGCCGTGCGCGAACGTTACGCGCTGCTCCAAACCCCCGACTTCGTCGAAGAGTTCATTCTCGACCTCACGCTCGACCCGGCCGTCGCCGAGTTCGGGCTCGAAGAAGTCCGCCTGATTGACCCCACCTGCGGTTCTGGCCACTTCCTGCTAGGCGCGTTCAAACGTCTGTTCGAAGCGCGCCAGCGAAAGGCCCCCGCGACGCCAGCGAGGGACCACGCGGCCGCTGCACTCGCGCAAGTACACGGCGCGGACATCAATCCATACGCCGCGGCGATCGCGCGGTTTCGATTGGTGCTGGCGTACCTGCAGGCGGCGGGAATTGAGCGATTGAAGGATGCGCCGCGCATTTCGACGAACGTCGTCGTGGCGGATTCGTTGCTGTTTGCTGCCGACAACCAGACCCTGCCCTTCGCAGCCATGGCCGAAGACGCGACCGCATGGGGTGATCGGCATTGGCAGTTCGAGGAGCCGAAAGAGGTCCAGCGCATCTTCAGCAAGCGGTTTCACGCGGTGGTCGGCAATCCCCCGTACATCACGTGCAAGGACTCGGTACTGCGCGAGGAATATCGGCGCGCTTACGCAAGTGCCGCTGGGAAGTACGCGCTCTCAGCTCCTTTCACGGAGCGGTTTTTCCAACTTGCGATCGATACCGGATTTGTCGGCATGATCAACGCCAACAACTTCATGAAACGTGAGTTTGGAAAGGCACTGATTGAAAAGGTGCTGCCGCAATTTGAGCTAACCCGCGTTATGGATACTGCCGGCGCTTTTATTCCCGGGCACAGCACGCCGACTGTCCTGCTCTTCGGGCGAAATCGGCCGCCGTTGAAGGACAAGGTAGTTGCCGTCCTGGGGAAGCGGGGAGAACCGTCTACGCCAGCTGATCCTGCGAATGGACTAGTGTGGTCAAGTATCCGCGGACACTTTACCGAGCCTGGATTTGACAACGAATTCTTGACGGTAGCAGAACTCGACCGTGCAACTTTAGCGATGCACCCGTGGAGTCTCGGCGGGGGTGGCGCAGCGGATCTAAAGGCGCTGATAGAGCACCGAGCCTCAGCCCGATTAGGGGAACTTGCAACACTCGGCGTTGGCGGGATGTCCAACGCCGATGATGTTTTTATCTGCGACACCGGGCATTCCCCGCGCCGCGGGATTTCTGCCTCCGTGGTTCGAGCACTTGCCATTGGCGAAGAGGTTCGCGATTGGTCGCACAGTCGCACGATAGAAGTCTACTTTCCTTACGACAACGACCTGCTCCTTGTTGAACCCAAAGGATCGACGCTTCGCTTCCTATGGCCGTATCGCACGACGCTTTGGGCCCGTGCAACGTTCGGCGGAGGCACATATCGGTCTGACGGACGGAAATGGTGGCAGTGGCACCAGGTCACCGTCGATCGATATCGAACACCTCTTTCGATCATGTTTGCTGAAGTAGCGAGTCACAACCATTTCGTGCTGGACCGCGGCGGCACGGTCTTCAGCAGGACCGCACCCATTATAAAGCTCCCCGAAACCGCTACTGAGGAAGACCACCTCGTCCTTCTAGCTTACCTAAACAGTTCAACTGTGTGCTTTTACCTACGACAGGTATGTCAGCAGAAGCAAATGATGGGCGGAGACGGTATTCGGCACGCGGACAAGACGACAGTCCCGTATCAGTTCGGATGCAAGGCTGCAGCAGAAATTCCGGTCCCGAGCTTTTCAGACCCTGAAAGACTGTCTCTTGCTGACCTGGCGCGCAGTCTTTGCGAACTTGCCGCACATCGCGATTCATTGAGCCTTACGAATACCCTTCGAAAAAGCTTCGAGTCAACCGAAGCGCTGCTCGACGCTACACGGGCCAACGCCGTCCTTCGAGCTGACCTCTTTGAGCAGATGGTCTTCTTGCAGGAGGAGATCGATTGGCTAGTCTATCGTTGCATTGGTTTGGTGGAAAACACGACTGTTGAACGCGCCGACGGCCGTTCGAGGCCAGGCGCTCGGCCTTTTGAGGTCTTGCTTCGCCAGTCGACGGGCGTAGCGCACTCTGTTGATGGGTTCGAAATAGACACCACGTCTCAAACGCATTCTACAGTTTCACGCCGAATTAGCGCGATCACAAGCAACTCCAATCTACAGATTGTCGAGTGTTCTCACTACAAGAGAAGGTGGATTGGCCACCAAGGCAGATTCAACCATTCGCGCGCGGGAACCATTGAAGACGAGGTACAAAAGGAACTGGGCAGTGTGCTCATTGAAGCGTCGGAGGCGCACCTCGCGCGCGACACTGCACCAGTGACTTTGCGGGAGATAATCTCACGATTGCGAGCGCACCCCGAGTTGGCCGCACAGCTCGGCGCGTTCGACCGGAAGGGGATTGATCTCGGTACCGCGATGCAAGCTCTGCTTCAGGCAGAAGCCGTGCCATTTCTGTCGGTGCTAAGGTTCGCAGATTCAGGCCTTGTGAAGTTCAAGCAGTGGCGCGCAACCTGGGATTGCCAAAGAGCCGAGGATACTGGCGCGATTGGGGAACCGCCCGTCCCCCCGAAGTACGATCCGAAGGACTTTAGAGGTTCTAGCTTCTTCCGCCATCGCGGCAAACTCGACGTCCCCAACGAGCGCTTCGTCTCGTACCCGGGCACAGAGAGGGACGACGATAAGACCCCACTCTTCGGCTGGGCCGGTTGGGATCATCTACAGCAGGCGACGGCGCTCGCCGGCCTGTATCACGAGCGCAAGACGGAAGATGGCTGGCCTGCGGATCGTCTAGAGCCGTTGCTTGCGGGTTTGCTCGAGCTCGTGCCGTGGCTGAAGCAATGGCACAACGAGCCGAATGAAGAGCTCGGCGGTGAGGGGCCGGGGGATTGGTACGAACGCTACGTGGAGGCGGAGTCGCGGTCCATCGGCAAGACGCTGCAAGATCTACGCGATTGGCGGCCAGCGAAGGGCCGGGGGAGCAAGGCCTCGTGAGGGGTTCTCTACTCGTCCGCCTCAACGGCAACATCGCCGCCCGTGGCTTGCGCGAGGGCGGTGATCAGATCCTCGCGGCCACTGGTGCTGTCAGCAACTCCCAGGATGAGCACCTCTCAGTCGGGCGATTCCGGAATCGGCGCGCCGTTCATGGCGAGAAAGGTGGCGGCGGCCAGGAAAGCCACGCGCTTGTTGCCGTCTACGAACGGGTGGTTCTTGGCCAGAGCAAACGCCAGCGCGCCGGCCATCTTGGCCAGCGAGTCGTACAAGGGCGCGCCCGCAAACGAGGCCTGGGGGCTTGCCGTGGCGCTCTCCAAGAGGCCCTCGTCGCGCAGTCCTGCCGCACCCCCATGTGCGTGAAGGACCTCTTCGTGGAACGCGAGCACGAGCTCTACATCGGGGAACAGAATTTCAGAAAACGCGCGAGCCACGAACGCGCGGGCTCGCTACTTGGCCAGAGCCGCGAGCGTGCGACGGTGGCGCTCGGCTTCACGCTTCATCGTTTCCAGATAGCGCTTACGCTCTTCCACGCTCAGCTTGCGGGGAGCCGCCTCGCGCGGTGCGCGGGGGGCGGCCTTTTCAGAGCGGGACTTCTCAGGCACGGTCATGGGGCTACCGGTTTCGACTCTGAGTTTATGCCGGCTCCCAGTTCCGCGCCACCGCTTCTCGCCCGTTCCGGCTGCCGCCCCTGAGCGGCGACAGGGCCCTAGGACTATGCAAACCCTTCGCGACATTCTGGATTTACCCGAAGAAGTGACCAAGAGCGCCTTCGTGGTGCGGCTCGCAGAAGCCGTGCACCACCCGGACGCGCTGATGGCCACCTATGCCATCACCCCGGACATTCACGCGGCGCTCGATCGCGGCTTGGGGCTCGTGGGCAACGCGCTCCATGAGCAGCGGAACGACGCCGCGTTCATTCACGGCAGCTTCGGCTCTGGCAAGAGTCACTTCATGGCGGTGCTGAGCTTGCTCGCGGGCAACGCCGAGCGCGCATGGCGCGAACCCTCGCTGCATGACCTTTTGGTGAAGCACGAGTGGGTGAAAGAGAAAAAGCTCTTTCGCCTGCACCTGAACATGATCGACGCCGTATCGCTCGGCGACAAGTTGTTCGGCTCGTATCTGGAGCTCGCGCGCAAGCTCCACCCGGAAGCCCCCGTGGCGCCGCTGTTCGCTGACGAGGCGCTGTTCGCCAACACTGAAACGCTGCGGCAAACCGTGGGCGAAGAGAAGTTCTTTGCTGTCCTCAACCAAGGCGCGAGCGTTGACTCGCGGTGGGGCAAGAAGGCGGAGGGTTGGAACGCGGAACGCTTCGCGCAAGCGCGCATCAGCACCGATCCCAAGCAACGCGCGGCATTGTTCAGCGCGCTCGTGAAGACGCACTTTCCGGCGTTCACTCAGCAGGCTTCCGCCTTCCTGCCCTTCGAGCAGGGCATGCTGGCCATGGCTCGGCACGTCAAGGACCTCGGCTACGACGGTATTGTGCTGTTCTTAGACGAGCTTATCTTGTGGCTCGCCACGAAGGCCAGCAATCGCGAAGCGCTCAACAACGAGATTGGCAAGTTCGCCAAGCTCGTCGAGGGGCAAGCGGCCGAGCAGGCAGTGCCCATTGTCACCTTCGCCGCCCAGCAGCGCGACGTGCGCGAGATGGTCGGTGACCACTTGGCTGGCGACGATGCGGAGATCGTCGGCAACAGCCTGAAGTTTTGGCAGGGCCGCTACAACACGATCAAGCTTCCCGATAAGGATCTGCCCGCGATCATCGAAAAGCGCGTGGTTCACCCAAAGAACGCCGAGGCGAAGCAGACGCTCGACACCGCCTTTGACGGCATGCGTCGCACACTCGGGCAAACCGCGTGGGGCACGTTGCTTGGCGACATTGGGGACGAGCAGGGCTTCCGCCGCGTGTACCCATTCAGTCCCGCGCTAGTGGAAGTGCTGGTGGCCATGAGCCACTACCTGCAGCGCGAACGCACCGCGCTCAAGCTGCTGGTCGAGATGTTGGTGCACCAGCTCGACGATTTCGAGATCGGCAAACTGGTGCCCGTGGGCGATCTGTACGACGCGCTCGCTGAAGGCGAAGAGCCGATGGACGGCACCATGCGCGAGCGCTTTTCCGCGGCCAAGCGGCTGTACGACAGCGAGCTATTGCCGCTTATCCAAGAGCAAAACCAAACCGACACACCCACCAAGTGCCAGCGGCTGCGTTCGGACGCAGTCACCATTGGTTGCGCCAATTGCGGCCAAACCAAGTGCCGCAACGACAACCGCATCGCCAAGACCTTGCTGCTGGCAGCGCTAGCGCCGAACACGCCGGTGTTCCGGAACCTCACTGCTAGCCGCGTGGTGAAGCTGAACCACGGCACGCTGAAGACCATGGTCCCGGGTGCCGAGGCCACCATCGCCACGCAGCGCATTCAAAGCTGGGCGCGTGAAGTCGACAAGGTGCGGACCGTGGGCGCCGAAGATCCGCGCGTGTGGGTCGAGCTCGAGGGCGTCGACGTCAAGCCAATCTTGCAGGCGGCTGGTCACTACGACACCAGTGGCATGCGGAAAGCCAAGCTGCGCGAGCTACTGTTCCACGCGCTCGACATTGAGTCCGAAAAGAACACGATCGAAGAATATAAGATCAACTGGCGCAACACCGACCGCTTCGGCACCGTGCACTTTGGCAACGTGCGCGATATGGACGACAGCACGCTACGCGCGGGCGAAAACGACGAGTTCCGCTTCATCATCGACTACCCGTTCGACGACCCAGGTCGCAGTCCACAAGAAGACGAAGCGCGGCTGCAGCGCTTCTTGGACAACACGCCCGACACGCCCACGATCGTCTGGTTGCCCAGCTTTCTCGCTGATTCCGTGCAACGAGACCTGGGTGACTTGGTCGTACACGACCGCATCTTGGGAGGCGACAACTGGAAACAGCACCTCTCGAATCTGCGTCCGGACGATCAGACACGCGCCCGCGAAGGCCTCACCAGTAAGGCGACCCAAAAGCGAGAGCGGCTACGGCGGGCACTCGATGCGGCGTACGGCTTACAGCGCGCCGAAACCGGCACACTCGACCCCACCCGTTGCGTCAGCCAAAACTTCTACGTCTTGAAAGCGGGCAGCAAGATCCGCAGCGTGGCGGCCGCCGATCTGAAGCGAGGCATGGAGATGGCCATTGGTCAGCTCTTGGACGACGTGTATCCGCGTCATCCGCACTTCGAAGACAAGGTAACGCGCGGCAAGCTCGACAAAGAGCTCGAGATGATGAGCCGCTTGATTGAAGCCGACGGCCAGCGCCTGCCACTGACCAAGAGCGAAGCCCACGCGCTGCAATTTGCGGACAAATTGGGCCTGGTACAGGTACGTGACGCCCAGGCCACGCTCAACGCTCAGCTGTACGACGATCTAGACCGCCAACTGCGCGCGCAAAACATCGACACGCCCGATGTGGCCACTGTGCAGCGCTTGTTCGATCCCGAGCGCGTACGCGGCCTGACGCCGGAAGTCGCCGACTTCGTGGTGCTGGCGTACGCCGCAAAGACCGGCCGCGAGATCGTGCGCGGCGGCCAGCCGCTCCGAAACCCAGTGCTGGGCAAAATGGACAAGGACGCGGAGCTCTTGCAGCCGCGCTTGCCTAGCGAGACGGAGTGGCACCAAGCAGTCCGGCGAGCCGGCGTGCTCTTCGGCATCAGCGTGGGCAAGGCTCGAACTCCGCGCAATTTACGGTCGTTGACCGATCAGCTGACAGCCAAGGTGGAGGCGGCGAAGCAGAACCGCGCGCAAGACATTGCCGGGCTCTTGGCCCGGCGCGCGCAGTTCTTCGAGGGCGAGATCGAACCGCCAAGGGTCGCTACCGCCCAGCGTGTCGCCTCTCTGCTCGGAGATTTGAGCGGCGCCGATGCCGTGCGGCAAGTACAAGTCTTGGCCGAGCTCGTGCCGCAAACTTCGGAAGCGGCCATGCAACGGCACATCGTCACAGCGCGCGCCGTTTCGGAGGTGCTCGCCAGCGAAGTACCGTTCGCCAGCTTCCCCGCCCTAAACGGAATGAGCGACCCGGCGGCGCAAAATACCTGGCGCGAGCTGCGCGACGTGTTCGTTGCCGACGAGCTGCAGCGCACCTTTGCGAGCACGGTCAATGAGCTCAGCGTGCGCGCGCAGCAGATCGTTCACGGTGCAAAGCGCCCCGAGCCGCCTATCACTACGACGCAGCAGTCGCTCGCCGTGAAAAGCGGCCCCGATCTAGAGGCACTCGTCGAGAAGCTGCGGTCGGCGATGCGCGAAGGCGAGCTGCTCGTGTCGTGGAGACGCAAGCCGTGATGGAGTTCCCTTGGCTCTCGAGCAACGACGTATTGGAAGAGCTGCAGCTCATC
>DATCFJ010000565.1:0-5937 GCA_036509605.1 Polyangiaceae bacterium
CGGTACCTTCGCCTAGCCGCATATCGAGCTTCAAGAGGGGTTGCAGATTCAAGTGGGCCAGCGCAACCGTCGCGCCAGGCTCGGTCGATTCGTGAGCTGCCAGGAGGTAGCCGCCCACGTTCGGTTCCAACCTAACGGCCACTAGCGCTGCAGCGTTGGTCACTAGGCCGTCCAAGACGACCGGAACACCGTGCCGAGCCGCTTCCGTCATACAGCCCACGAGCGCTGCGATTTCGAGCCCTCCAAGCGCTGCCAGTACGCCGAGCGGGTCGCTCGCGTCAGGACGGTGGAGCGCGAGCGCTGCCTCAATCAGGCCGATCTTGCGCGCCATCACGGTGTCACTGATGCCGGTACCTCGACCTACGGCCAGCGCGGGTGCGATGCCCGCGAACACACACACGAGCGCTGCCGCTGCCGTGGTGTTGCCGATGCCGATCTCGCCGAGTGCGAGTGCGCAACTGCCAGCGGTGACTGCCGCTTGTGCGGCCTCTGCGCCGACGGCGATGGCTGATTCGACCTCCGCACGAGTCATCGCGGGCTCACGCGAGAGGTTACGGGTTCCGGCTCGCACTCGACGACTGCGGAGCGCGACGAGCGGCGCGGTCGGAAGAGCGCTCAGATCGCCGGCAATGCCCACGTCCGTCATCAGAATATCGAGGCGGCAATCCGCCGCAATCGCGCTGACTCCGGCCCCCCCGGACATCACGTTGGCGGCCATCGCAGCGGTGACCGAGGAGCCAAAGGCACTTACGCCCTCGGCGGCCACGCCGTGATCCGCGAGAAACAAGGCAAGCGTCGCGCGCGTCAGAGCGGGCGGCGGAAACACTCGGTGAGCACCCGCGTAGAAAGCAGCGAGTTCTTCGAGACGCCCGAGACTTCCCACGGGCTTTGTGAGTGTGGCGGAATGAGCGCGCGCAGCTTCACGAGCCTCGGCGCTTGCGCGCGGAACGCCTTCACGCGGGACTCGAGGCGACGCGCCAGGGATGTGTATCGGTGTCGACGCGACGTCTCGCCAACGGCCGTGCCAATGGACGGCTTCGTCGAGTGAAATGGCGGCTCGCCAGCCTGTTTCTTCGAGCATTGGCCGGCGTCGAAACGCCAACGGGTGCCCGAGACACAAATAGGCGATCGGCTCGACGCCAGCGGGCAAACCGAGCTCTTGGCGAAGTACGCTCGGCTCCACGATGCTGACCCAGCCAACGCCGATGCCTTCGGCGCGTGCCGCGAGCCACAGGTTTTGAACCGCACAACAAGCGCTCGCGCGAACCGCCTCGGGCTGTACGGTCGTACCCAAAATTGCTTCGCCGCGGTCGCGAAGGTCGACCGCAACGCATAGATTGAGCGACGCTTCGCAGATACCTTCGAGCTTGTGCGCGAGGTAAGCGTCGCGCCGGTCTGCGGGGAAACGACTCGATTCGGCCTCGCGGCACCTGAGAAAACTATCGCGCACTCGCTCGCGCACTGCAGAGTCGCGAATGACAACGAAGCCCCACGGCTGTGAAAAACCCACGCTCGGCGCTTGATGTGCAGCACTCAAGATGCGGTTCAGAACCTCGGGCTCGATGTCTATGCCCTGCCGAAAGTGGCGGATGTCGCGGCGGAGCGCGATGCAGTCGTAGACTGCACGGCGCGCGTCGTCCGAAAACGCTGCGATGACTTCTGGATCGAGGAGAGTTGTCGGAAACGACATGAAACGCGGAGCCGCGGGAGATCCATACGCGGCACACGCCGCACCACGGCCATAGAGGTTGCGCGGCGATCTTGTCAAACGTGATCGGATCTTCTTGCTTCCGGCTCGCGCTTTCGCTAACGGCTCTCTTGCGATTGGTCTCTCGGTTCCAGATGGGGCTGAGGGTGCAAAAGGGAACCTGGTGAAAATCCAGGACTGTCCCGCAGCGGTGAGCAGAAGCGAACGTCGTCAACAGCACTGGTCGGCAAGACCGGGAAGCGGCGGCAAGTAGGAAGACCGGCCAGAAACGGCCGAAAAGTCTGCAAGTCCGAAGACCTGCCAGTTGCCCGCGCGCAGTAGCTCGCGGTTCCGGTTCTCCTCCGCAGGAAAGAGGCAGGCCAGCATGGGCAGTCATTTGGCCGCAGGCGTTCGCGCGTCCGCGGTCCATCGCAAACGAAGACAGCGCCGCTCGCAAATCCTCGCGCGCGCAACACGGTGTCGCACATGGGCAGGTGGGGCTGTGCTCTTGGCGCTCGTGGCTCCACGCAGAAGTCGCGCGGACGAGCCGATCGAAATCGAGGTTCAAGGTGACGCCATCGGTGTGCCACCCAAGGAACCATCGGTCGCGGGCGGAGTCATCCGGCGCGAGCGTTTGAATTCGCCGGGGCTCGAGGCCGGCGATGCGCTGCGCACTCAGCCGGGCGTGGCCGTGTCTGAAACCGGCGGCTACGGAGCGCCCACCACGGCGAGCGTCCGTGGCGCCACTTCCGCGCAGACTCCCGTCTATCTCGCAGGAGTTCGGTTGAATGACGATGTGGGCGGAGCCGCAGACCTCTCGACTATTCCGCTGTGGTTCTTGAACCGCATCGAGATCTACCGCTCGAACGCCCCTTTGGCGGGGGATCAGCTCGGGATTGGCGGGGCAATATTCTTCGAGCCCCGGCGACCGGACGGCCCCGAGGCAAGCGCTGGGGTAATGGCGGGGAGCTTCGGGGCGCGTGCTGTTTGGGCTCGCGCCGGCGTCGGGAACGAAAAGGCCTCGGCGCTTGTGGGTGTTCGGCTCGACGGAGCCCAGAACGACTACTCGTACCTCAACGATGGCGGCACGCGCTTCGAGCGGAGCAATGATCACACTTCAGTGTTCTCGAACGCCGACACGAAGCGGCTCGATTTTTGGGCCATCGGAACGACTCGCCTGGGGTCTCGTGGTCGCGCTGATCTGGTGGTCAACGATGTCGCGCGCGAGCAGGGGCTGCAGACCTTCGCGCTTTTTCCGACGACGGACGCTCGCGCCAGTTTCAGTCGCCGGTTGACCGCCCTCACCACGCAGGTGCCGTGCGCCGATGCGGGCTGTGTGTTGACGACTACGGCGTCGGTCGTCGCCACACACGCCGGGTACGATGACCCACTTCGTGAGGTAGGACTCGGTACTACCCGACTCGACCTCGACGCCACGCGCATTGAAGACGGGCTCGCCCTGCGCTGGGCGCCTTTTCCCCGGTTTTCCGTCACGCCCGCGGTCCGCGCGGCCATCGACCGGCTGACGATTGATGGCCGAGGCAGCGCCACGGCGCATGCTCGTCGCGTTTTTTCACGCGCCGCGTTGCAAGGTGAGTGGAGCAAGTCGGATATCGTGACCGTGCGCGCACTCGGCAGTGCCGAGTGCCACGGTACGTCCCTCGAGGGCCCCTTGCCTTGGTCGTCGCCTGGCGATGCGACTGGGCCGAAGGGCGGTACAACATGCGGACAATTCCAGCCGGCGGCTCGCGCAGGGCTAGAGGTCGATTCGATACTCGTGGCCTGGCTCGTGAACGCTGGGCGATACGCGCGCGTGCCCACGCTGTCGGAACTCTTCGGCGTTTCGGGGGTAGTTAGAGGCAACACCGCGCTTGTTCCGGAGAGTGGCCTCTCACTCGAGGCGGGCGCTCGGTCGACTCGGGCACTGAGCAACGTGCTCGGAGGCCTCTCGCTTGATTTGTTTGCCTTCGTGCGTTGGTCGAATGACCTCATCAGCTATCAGCGCTCCGCGATTGGATACGTGCGGCCGTTCAACATTGGCGCCGCGCGCGTCGCGGGGCTCGAGCTTCAAGCCGCCTACCACCCCGTGCCCTTCTTGCTCTTCGAACTGGCCGGTACACTACTCGATCCACGCGACACGTCGCCGGTTCGCCCGAGGAACGACCTGCTCCCTTACCAGTCGCAGGTGGCACTTTCACCTCGCGTCGAGCTCCGCGCACGGTTTCGACGTGCGATCATCGACTCCGCGAAAGCGAACGTTTCCTACTTCTACGAGTCCAGTCGCTATGCCGATCGTGCCGGACTCATCGTAGTGCCGGAGCAGGGTTCGCTCGATGTCGGAGCCGAGCTTCACCTCGCGCGGGCGCACCTCAACGTCAGCGCTCGCTTGGCAAATGTTCTTGGACAAACCCGCTTCGACTTGATCGGATATCCGCTGCCCGGAAGAGCGGCGTACTTGGCAATGGAGACAGAATGGCGATGAAACCGTGGCTTGGATTCGGCTTGTGTTTGGCGCTACTGGGGTGCGGAGCAAAAGCACCCGAAAGCACGGGAGGTTTTCAACTAGACCCCAACGGCAGTGCGTGCCCGGCCGGCTACGCGATCTCGAATAGCGATTTCACCTCGACGAACATCAGCGCGATTTCGCCGACGGGAGCAGTCCTTTCCGCGTCGGTTATCTCTAGCGGTTCGGCGCCTCCGGGGCTTACGACGGCGCTATCGGGCGACGTGGTGTTCCCGTCCACCGCGCCTGCCTCGGGCAAAATGGTACTGATCGATCGCTATCCGAATTCGGTCCTGACGTGGGTCGACCCGGCGACAGGATCGGTGATCCAGCAGCTTCCGGTAGGCACCGGGTTTGGCGCGAACCCGCACGACTACTTGGAGCTCGCCGTAAACAAGGCCTACGTCTCACGCTATGAGTCGAACCCGAAGCCCGGGCAAGCACCCTTAGACGCGGGGGGCGACTTGTTGATCATCGATCCGCAAGCCAACAAGATCACCGGGCGGGTCGAGCTGGCGACCGCGCCGGACGGCGCGTTCTTGCCGCGCGCGGACCGCCTGTTGCTCGTGGGCAGCGACGTCTGGGTGTCGCTGCAGCGCTTCGACGCTGACTTCAAAACCGCTGGCGACGCTCGCCTGGTGGGGGTTGATCCGGTCAGCGATGCGATCACCTGGACGCTCGACCTGCCAGGTATCGCCAACTGCGGTGGAGTTGCGCGGTCGCCTTCAGGCAAAGTCGTGGCGCTCGCGTGCTCCGGTGTGGCCGGTGACGTGGACCCAGAACAAAACCCCGCGCCGACGCTGAGGAGCGCCGTCGTCCTGCTTGACGCGACGGTGCAGCCCCCCGTCGTGCTCACGCACTTCGCTGCCGCAGCGGCTCTGGGAGCTCCGATCGGCTCGACCATCACGTTCGCGAACGAAACGACGCTCGTTAGCGTTGCCCTCGGCGACCTGACAGCGAAGCGCACGGATGTCGCCTTCACACTCGATACGTCGCTTGGAATGCCGCAGATGCTACTGGATGCCGGGGCCGCGTTCGTGCTCGGCGACGTGCACTGCGCGCCGGGCTGCACGGATCTGTGCTTTCTCGCCGACGCACAGGCGAACGCGCTGGATGTCTGGAACGTGACGGGCGCGACGCTGAGCGCGCAGCCTTCGATCGCAACTGACACGAGCATCGGGCTGCCGCCGCGCGCGATCGGCGCTCTCTGAGAGTGAGCATGAGCGGCCCCAATTCTCGAGTCATTGCGGTAGTGACGCTTGCGTTCGCTCTCGTTTGGAGCGGGTGCCGACGCCGGCCGTCGCCCTCGAGCATTTCGACACCCACGACGGACGCGGGAGCCGAAGCCGGTTTCCCCGTGCAGGTTCTGGATGACCTCGGTCGAACGGTCAGCGTGCCGAGCAGCCCGCGCCGCATCCTTTGCCTCTTGCCGTCGTTTACCGAAACTCTGTTTGCGTTGGGCGCAGGCGACCGGGTCGTCGGGGTTGACGATTTCAGTGACTATCCCGAGCCTGCCCAGCATTTACCAAAGCTCGGTGGCCTCTACGACACTCAGGTCGAACGCGCTCTCTCACTGAAGCCGGACCTGATTTTGGTGTCCGAAGGCAGCGCCGTGGTCTCGTCCTTGTCACGTGGCGGCGCGGCTGTCTGGGCCGGGAGCGCGCGCAAGTTTGAGGATGTCTATCGAGTCATCGAGTTGACCGGCGAGCTCGTCGGTCGCCGACGCGAAGCCGCGCTGCTGGTGACT
>DATCFJ010000566.1:0-4174 GCA_036509605.1 Polyangiaceae bacterium
CGCAGCGCGAGGTGGGCGGCGAGGGCGTCGCGTTGCGGGCTGCGCACCACGAACTGGTGATACACGTGCCGTCGCCCGGCCAACTCTAGAGGAAATTGCAGGTCGGTCTCCGGCGCTGCACACGCTTCCAAGTAGTGCTGAGCGTTCTTGCGGCGTCTCGCGTTGAACCCTTCCAAGTACGGCAACTTCACACGCAACACCGCGGCCTGCAGGGCGTCGAGTCGAAAATTGCCGCCGAGGCGGTGGCTGTGATGCTTTTCGCCAAAACCGTGGCTGCGCAGCGAACGCGCAAGGTCCGCGCGCGCGTCGTCGTTAGTCGTGATCAGGCCTCCGTCGCCGAATGCGCCCAGGTTCTTGGTCGGGTAGAAGCTGAAACAGCCGAAATCCCCAAGCCCCCCGACGCGCTGGCCGTGGAGCGTCGCGCCGAAAGCCTGCGCTGCGTCTTCGATCAAGTGTAGTGAGTGCCGGCGTGACAGGGCCTTCAGTGCAGTCATATCGGCTGCTTGCCCAAACAAATGCACCGGCAAGATAGCCCGGGTACGCGCGGTGATGGCCCGGGCAACGCACGCTGGATCCAGATTGAAGGCGACACGTTCGATGTCGGCGAAGACCGGCCGAGCGCCAACGCGCAAGATCGCACCCGTCGTCGCAAAGAACGTGTAGGGAGTCGTGATCACTTCGTCGCCCGGGCCGATGCCGAGCGCAGACAAAGCAATCGTGAGCGCGTCGGTGCAGGAAGACACGCCCACGGCGTGACGCACGCCGAGGTAGCTGGCGATCTCTCGCTCGAACGCGGCAACTTCTTCCCCCAAGATGAAACGCTGCGAGTGGATCACGCGCTCCAGCGCGGGCCGGATCTCGTCCATCAACTCCGAGGTCTGCGCTGCGGAATCGAAAAACGGAATGCTGAACGTGGGAGTCGAGAGGCGTCGCGCGGCGGGCGTTGGTGTCTTCACGGCAGAGGCAAATCTTCGGGGTGGTTGAGGCAGCTGAGCGTGCCGCTCGCGTCCTCACGGTAACGAAAGCCGCTCTCCGGGCATAGTAGGTTTCCAGCCGCGTCGCGGGCGTCGAGGCGCAGCCCATGCCGGCTGACCCAGCCGGCCTGGCTCGCTGGAACGCCCAGCAGGAGCGCATAGTCCGGGTGTCGCCCGCTCACCACCGCGCCAGCGCCGACGAGCGCGTAGCGCCCGAGGTCCGCGCCGCACACGATGGTCGCGTTCGCGCCGATCGTGGCGCCGCGCCGCACGCGCGTGCCGAGCGGTGCATGCTTGCGAGACACCTCCGAGCGCGGGTTCTTGACGTTGGTGAACACGCAAGAAGGCCCGCAGAACACTTCGTCCTCGAGCTCGACGCCTTCGTACACGGACACGTTGTTCTGAATCTTCACGTGGTCGCCGATTTTCGCGCCGCTCGCGACGAACACATTCTGCCCGATGATGCAGTTCCGGCCGATCACGGCCCCGGCCATCACATGAGAGAAATGCCAGATGCGCGTGCCAGCGCCGACCATGCTGCCCGGGTCTACGCAGGCGCTGGGGTGGATCGAGACGTCGTTCGGCGGAGCGCTCATCAAGGCCGAGTCTAGCGCGGTTTGGCGTTGCCGCGCGCCGGGGGCGGCGCTAACCAGCTTCTCATGATCGAGCAAGACGCGCTGAAAATCGGCTCGCACGTGTTCCAATCCCGGCTCATCGTCGGGACCGGCAAGTACCAGAGCGTCGAGCAAACGGCGGAAGCGCTGACCGCGTCCGGCACTGAGCTGATCACGGTCGCGCTGCGGCGCGTCGACCTCAAGGATCGCAGCCAGGGCTCGCTGATGAGCCTCTTGCTCAGCAAGCGTTGGACACTGCTTCCCAACACGGCTGGGTGCTACACCGCTGAAGAAGCCGTGCGAACGCTGCGCCTAGCGCGCGAGCTTGGCATCGCTGATCTGGTCAAGCTGGAGGTCATCGGGGACCCGAAGACGCTCTACCCCGACAACGAGCAGACGCTCGAGGCCGCCAAGATTTTGGTCAAAGAAGGCTTCACCGTGCTGCCGTATTGCATCGACGATCCGATCGTGTGCCGCAAGCTGGAGGACCTGGGCTGCGCCGCGGTGATGCCGTTGGCCGCGCCCATCGGTTCCGGGCTCGGCATTCGAAATCCCTATAATCTGCGGATCATTCTCGAAAACGCCAAGGTGCCCGTGATCGTCGACGCCGGCGTGGGCACGGCCAGCGATGCTGCGGTCGCGATGGAGCTCGGCTGTGCAGGCATCCTGCTCAACACGGCGATTGCGCACGCGCAGCGCCCGGTGCTGATGGCCGAAGCCATGCGGGACGGCGTGACGGCGGGGCGCAAGGCCTTTTTGGCGGGCCGCATGCCGAAGCGCCTGTACGCAAACGCCTCGAGCCCCGAAGCCGGATTGATCGAATGAGCGAGGCCGCCGAGCCCTCGAGGCTGTCCAGCTATCAGCGGCGGCTGTTGGTTTTTCTGAGTGTTGCGAGCTTCTTCGAGAGTTACGATTTTTTCGCGCTGACCCAAATTTTGCCCAATTTGCGGGCAGATTTGCAGATCGGCGTGCGCTGGAGCGGGGCGCTCGTCGGCTTCATCAACTGCGGCACGATCCTGGCGTTCGTGTTGGCGCGTAAAGCGGACCGCTGGGGGCGCAAACCCGTGCTGACCGCAACCATCGTCGGCTACACGCTGTTCACGTTCCTGTCCGGCCTGTCGCCGAACGTGTACGTGTTCGCTTTGCTGCAGATGCTCGCCCGCATCTTCCTGATCGCCGAGTGGTCGACCAGCATGGTGATCGCTGCCGAAGAATTCCCAGCCAAAGGTCGCGGTACCGTGATCGGCGTGGTGAGCGCGGCGGGCGGCTTCGGCGCCATCGTTTGCGCGGGCGTCGTTCCGCTTTTGTTGCACACGGCGTACGGCTGGCGCAGCGTGTATTTCGTGAGCCTGCTGCCGCTGGCCGTGCTTGGGATTGCGCGGCGCGGGCTTCGAGAAACCAGCCGTTTCTCCGAGCAAACCGTGCCCGAAACGCAAGAGAGCCTATTTGCGATTTGGCATACGAGTCATCGAAAGCGCGTCATTCAGCTGGCCGTGATCTGGTTCCTGACCTACATCTGCACGCAGAACGCGGTCACGTTCTGGAAAGAGTTCGCGGTCTCCGAACGCGGCATGAGTGACGCTCAAGTCGGCAACGCCGTGAAGCTCGCCGCGCTGGCGTCCATGCCGCTCGCGTTCGCCGCGGGGAAGCTGCTCGACGTCGTGGGCCGGAAGATCGGCGCGACCCTGATCTACGCGTCCACGATCGTCGGCGTGATCGGCGCCTACAGCGCGCACTCGGCAAGTGCGCTGACGTTGTCCCTGGTGTTCGCCGTGCTGGGGGTGAACACGGTGCTCACCGTGCTCAATGCCTTCACCACCGAGCTATTCCCGACGCAATATCGCGGTTCGGCATTCGCCTGGTCGAACAACCTGATTGGGCGAATCGGCTATTGCCTGTCACCGACGGTCGTTACGATGCTCGTCCCGGCCTACGGCTGGGGACCCACGTTGACGGTAACCACCGTCTTCCCGTTGCTCGCGCTGGTCGTCATCTGGCTCGTGCTGCCCGAAACGCGCGGCCGCGAGCTCGAAGAAACCGCGTCGCTTTAAAATCGGCCGATGTCACGTTGTCGGTCGAAGGCGGTTTCTCCAATACCCCGGACGCCGCCTGCCGTGTGCTATCGCGAGGACGACGACCTCAGCGTCGTGTACCATGTAGACGACGGAGTAGGGGAAGTCCTTCACCAGAACTCTCCGGATCGCAGACTGTTGCGGAACCCTGGGTACCAGACCCTATCGCTCTGGCTGTTCACGAACCAGCGCGATAGCGGCCCCAACGGCCGCGCGAAACCGACGAGCGGCCTCGGGGCTTCTCGGGCGGTACCAGCGAACAGCATCGAGATACTCGGCCGCAGCTTCTTCGTGTAGTCGAAGCGGCGTCACCGGGTGACGATCAGGGCAGCTTCTGCGTCGACGTCGTCCCAGGCAACGAGCTTGGCCTCGCCACGCACAACACTCTCGGCACGCTTGGTGATTTCGGCGGCCCACGCCTCTTCGGCATCGGGGTCGCTCGCCTCATCCAGGCTCGCCAGCAGTTTCGCAGCAAGCTCGGCGCGCTCGGTTTCCGATAGCGTGAGGGCCTGCT
>DATCFJ010000567.1:0-7278 GCA_036509605.1 Polyangiaceae bacterium
TGGCAGTCAGGCGCGCACGTCTGCTACGACATGCCGACGTGCAAGCCGGAATACCCGACCAAGATCTGCACGTTCAACGGCCCGCACACGAACATCAACAGCGATCCCGGCAGCAACGCCAACTGGATCCCCGAAGAATCCTGGAAGTTCTTTAGTCAGTTCTAATTGAACCCAGGACGGCACGGCATCGAGGCCGGCTCGCCGGGCAAGACTCAATAGCGAAGTCTCCGAATCGAATCACCGCATTCCGAAATTCGGCGAGACGGAAATGACTTGAGTCGCTTCGAGCGACTGCTCGCTGCAGATACTCACGAGTGCGTCATCGAAGACGTAACCGTTCCGGAATGGACGCCTTCGCAGGACGACGTTGCTCTGCGATCGTGTTCGCACGATGGCGAGGACAGCACAAAATCCTGAGTTCTGGGCGGCAGGTTCAACGAATGGCCGGGCACAAACACCTCGCCACCACGGCGCGCTACGTTCACTTGTTCTAGACGAGGCCGCCGTGCGCATTGGCAACATGGTGGCAACAGCGCCTTGCCCCGCCCCGCGTGTCAGTATGTCCTGAGCTGTCGCGAACTGTCGACTTCCAGCGATACCACGCCAGCAACCAATCGACCGGTTTCTTTGGTTTTTCTCTTGGTAACTTCGGAGCCGATTTCGAGACTTGAACTCGAGACCTGCGGTTTACGAAACGTCACATGACGCGGGCTGGGGGTTCGTTACAGGACGGCGAAAACGCTCAGCTTTCGGGCTCGGTCTCGGGACGCGTTCCAGCGTCTTGTGTGGCTGGTGCCCCGCTGGTGCCCTCGAAGAGCAACACCGTGGCGCGCAGATCGCTCGCCTCCACATCAGCGTAGCCCTGCGTCGTCGCGAGGTTCGCGTGCCCCGCGAGGCGTTGCACCACCGGGGCGGCTGCGCGCTTCCGGAAAAGCTCCGACACGAAAAAGTGCCGGAGGTCGTGGAAGCTCAGCCCGTCGCGCTTTGCTCGAAGCATCGCGCGCTGGAACGCCTGGTTGAGCCCAGACTCGCCCCACGCCTTGCCGTGAGCCGTAAGCGCAACCGTCGCCCAAGGGTTCTTGGAACGGCTAACACGCGCCGCCTCGAGCAGCGCTCGAAGCGGCCCCGCCAAAGGGACAACCCGATGGTCGCCTGACTTTGGCGTGGTCTCCTGACCCCGTGTGACGGAACGCCGAACTGTGAGGGTGTTGGCCCTGAAATCCACATCGGACCACCGGAGCCCCCGCACTTCGCCGGCTCGAAGCCCCGCGAACGCAGCTAGCGCGAACGCCAGCCGCGCCTGCGGCGACGCGACCGCGAGGATCGCGTCAAGGTCGTCGCGATGGAACGATGTCACCACCTTCCGGCCGACCTTTGGCAGCTTCGGCACGGCCGGCATGGCCGCGAGAAGCCCCGCGCCGACCGCGCAACGCAGAACCGACCGAAACACGATGTGCACGTTGCGCCGCGTGGACGGCGCGAGCTTGTCGCGAGCAAGCTCCGCGTCGAGCTCGCTCAAGTGGTTGCCGTTGAGCTCCTCCAGCTCGACCTTGCCAAAGCGCGGGCTAAGCAGCGTGTTCAGCTGCTTGTCATACCCGAACCGAGTGGAGGGCTTTAGCGTCGCGAGATGCGTCAGGCGAAACTGCCGAACCGCATCCGAGAACGTGTACGACGGCTCCTCGACCGCCTCCGCGGCGCTCTCTTCGAGATGCTCGAGAGTGCCCGCGCGCTCTAGCTCGGCGAACAAGCGCCGCTCCTCGCTGCGCGCGGCCGTCTTGGTCTGGATCTGCGCGTAGCGGCGAAACCGATGTTTCCGCCCGTCTGCTGTCCTGTAACGAATGTCAATGAACAATCGAAGCTCGCCATCGCGAGTCTTCCTCGTGCGCACGGTCATGGCCTGGACCTTCCAGGCCCACGAGGGGCGCCGAGCTGGCATCCGCACCCTACCATGCGCGTCGTGTTCCGTCGCATTGCGTCCTATTCCGTCCAGGACTTCCCGAACGAAACTCGCCAGCGATTCGCAAATTTTCGCGCGCGCACGCCATCGATGTGTGCCTCGGTGCCTCCGTCGGGCACGCGTTGTACGTTGCGCTCGAATTGCTTGCGAAGTGCGTCGGGCGATACCGACAGAATCGAGGCGGCGTCGCGAAGCGGGAACCAGCGAGGGTGCGTCTTTGAGTTCACCATAATAAGGTCTCCACGTGCATGTGCAGCGGACCGCGGGCACGACACTCCGAGCAGTAACGGACGTGAATCGCCTCGATAGCCGCGAACACCTCCTCAAGCTCTGCGCGAGAAGTCGCCTCGATCATCATCAGCGCGGCTTCCTGGTGCGACGCTGGTGGATCGCGGCGCGCGGCGCGCGCGAGGCTGCGACATTTCGAGCTCATGCTTCGTCCTTTATCGCGTCGGCGAAGTAGCGCCCGCGAGCAGCTGCACGCCGACGGCGATACGAGCGCAGCAGGTGCGGATGCGCGGCGATAAGGTCTGCGGCGCGTTGGAAGTCACGCCGGATCAGTTCATGCGGCGCTTCCTTTCCCTGAACCTTGCTCAGGTTGGAGGTCGCCCCCAAAACGCTGAGCACGCTGCCGAGAGCCTGCTCGGGAGACACTCCACCGCCGCTGCCTGGCACGCGCTCAACGGGATCCCGTCCGGAAAAGCGTGCGGCTTGATAGGTCCGCCAGCGCGCGTCCGTGTCGCAGCGCTCAACGCGAGTAGCGCTATTTCGGTCGACTAGACGCAGCCATGCCTTCGATTCCGGGTCCACCGAACCGACGGCGTAGTGCCAAACCGAGTCAACCACTTTCAACAGTCGCTCGGGCGAAGCGGCGTTCAGCTCCTGCAACACCTTGCTGCGCAGTTGCACCTCGACGCGCCACACAGAGGAATCGCCATCCCAACCTCCGCGGCGAAACGTCGCCAGTTCGGTGCGGGTCTTTTCACTGTCTTTGCCGTGGACGGTAAGAAGCTCCTCCGTCTTGTCGTAAATGCGGATCGAGATCTCGTTGCCGGGCGCGATGACGAAACCGGTCAGGTACCCATCTCCATCGTGTTTGCGCGTAAACACCTTTTCAGGTGCTTGAAATCGCACCTTGTTCCGGGCGCGCGTCACGAACTTGTCTTCGTCTTCCCGACTGAACGTGAGCCCCGTCGCATCGGCGCAGAGGTCGAGCCGTCGAACGCGCACCTCCCCAAACGGGGTAGCAGCAAAGTGCTGAGCTACGGTCTGCGCGTGGTCGATGGCGCTAGCGAGAGGGGTAGTTTGCAAGCTCAAAGCCCTGACATCGGCGGTGATGCAGAAGTCATTCAGATCCTCTCCAACACAAAACGCCGCGGTCGCGTTCGTCAGCAGGAAGCGTTGAGTGCGCCCGCCGATCTGCCTCAGCTCAAACTCCTCGCCGTTGACTTCATACCCTGCTCGCTCGGCCGTGCCGAGAGTGCGAATCATTCGTGCGACCTCGGTCTGGGCGGGCCGAACACGGAACGCGAGTGTTAGAGCGTCAACGCGCGCCTGCAGCAGCAGAGGACCGAGCGCGCTGGAGCATTCCAGTGGTGTTAAAGGCCCCGTGTTACCCCACGGGGGGAGGGCGCCGGTCCGCCGCTTTTCTGCGACCTGACGGATCGAGGAGACGCTGCTTGCCGCGTGCTCTTTCTCACGAGGCACGGCGCGACTCCTTTCGTTCGGCTAGCGAATCGCGCTGTAAAAAGGCCTCGAGAACATCCCGACGCACCATTCGTCGACGCCCGGGGCGGACGCTCGCAAGGCGCCCGGTGCGGATCCAGAACCTCAGTGTCTCGACCGACACGCGCGCGCGTTCGGCGGCCTCAACCAACAACAGGAGCTCGCTTGCCATACCGGACAACTCACACCAACTACGGGCGGAGATCCAGACAAAAGCGTACTAAGCTCGACGAGATTCGTACGCAACCGGCTAAGCGATTGAAATCTGGTGCCTTCTCACACGCTGCCGAAACTTCTCGAGGGTGGGGCGATCGACCTCCTCGGCGGGCTGTCCAGTCAAAAGCCCGGCCACCTCGCGGGAACTGAACCCAGCATCGAGCAGTTTCGCAGCGCTACTGGAGATGAATCTGTCCCACTGTCCCTGCGTTCGAGCCTGCGGCACTCCGTTGAAGGTCGTCAGCTCTCCGACAAGAAGCTCGAGGTCGGTCTCGATGCGTTCCGCGGCCTCAATTTTCGCGCGCTCTGTTTTAATAAGAGCCTTGTTGATGCCGATACGTAAGGTTTCCTGCTCGAGTCGTTCGGCCGCCTTCTCGAGGAATGCCGTCGCGTTCCGCATGGCGGCCTGGGCTCGCTGCATGTTTTCGATCGCCTTGTCGACCAGCCTGTCGTCGAAGAACGCAGCGCCTTGCCCTCGTTTCGTCGCGCGTTTCTTCTCGGTGCGCCGCCTAAACCGCGCTGACGCGCTCCACGCCAACCGATAGGGCTCCCATAGCGCTGCCCCACGCTTTGAGCTCGGTCGCGGAATGGTGGACGGGTCGAGATAGAACATCTCCGGGACATCGGGACACTCCACCCTGAAGGCACGTTCAAGAGTGACCCAAACGCGCTCGACCTCTTTGCGCTGTAGAGATTTCGCTACTGTCATCGCCGACTCACTTTGTCACCAGTCGCCGCGAAATACCACAACGGTCGACCTGCTCAGCGGCTCTCGCGCACTGACGCTCACCCGCGCATCGCGATCGCAGTGACACCGTTTACCGCGCAAGCCGCCGCGCTGTTCGTAGCGGCGTGCCCGTGCATGCCCGTGCTATTCTTGCTCTCATGACACGGCAGCAGGTAGCCAAGCGACTTGGAAAGAGCGTGGCTACCGTGCGCCGGATCGAAGGAGTGCTGCTCCACCCCGCACGCGATGCCCGCGGCATTCACCGATTTGCTGACGAAGAGGTCGAAGACCTCGCGCGCAAGATCGAAAGCGGAGCGGTGACGGTCTGGCAGGAGCTGCGCCGCGACTCGGTTGACACTGCACACGATGCCTCACCCGTCGAGTTTGGCTCGTGTGACCGTTGCGCGTCGTCCGTGGGGCTCGAACAAGAGCTGCAAGCGCTCCGCGACGACTTCGACGAGATGCGGCGCCGTGACCGACTCGGCTTAGAAAGTGAGCGCATCGAACTCGACCGAGAGAGGGCGATGTTCACGGCGGAGCGCCACGAGTTCGAAGTCCAGGTCGTCCAATTCATGGCGACGGTTGACCGTCTGGCGCGCTAGCGGTCAGCGGCGCTTGCGGCGGTACGCCTGGACGACACCCTGCAGCATCCCCAAGACCGCCGGGCGCGCTGCTTCCGGAACTGCGTCGACGAGCACTCGGAGCTGATCCGGGACCGCCTTCTCTTCCCCCAAAAGACTGCCGGCACTCACTCCGAGTATTTGCGCCAAGCGCACGAGCATCCCGACGGACGGTAGTCGCTGGCCGCGCTCCATGAGGGAGATGTACTCGACGCTGCTGTCGAGGCGCTCGGCTAGGACGGCCTGAGACCAGCCGTGCTTCGTCCGACAGGCGCGCACCGCCGTGCCGATCCGGTGCGCAAGCTTGGCTTCCAGGTTGTCCATCCGGCACCACAAGAGCCGCAGAACGCCGGCTCTGCGACGCACTGAAAGTCCGTCATTGGACACGTACAATTAGTTCTGGTACGCCCTCATGGATCGGCCCGGGAGAGACAATGGCAATCGGCAGGAACAGTTTGCTCGTTACCGCGTGCGCCCTACTCGCCTCGTGCGGGAGCCAATTCAGCGCGTCGAACGCTACTGGGGGCGGCGACGGAGTCGAACCCAGCGGCGGAAGCAAGAGCGCCGAAGCGGGCGGAGCCGGAACAAGCAGCGGAGCGACGGGAGCCGGCGAGAGCGCCGGCGGAGGCGCTGGCATCACGAGCAGCGGCGGGGCCGGCGTCGCTGGATCCATTGACCCTGCGAATTCCGGCGCAGGCGGCACCGTTGTGGGCGGCGGAGCAGCTTCGATCGGCGGGGCGAATGCCGCCGCCGGCAGCTCAATCGGCGGTGGGCACGCGGCGGGCGCCTCAGGCGGCGGGTCGTGCCTCAGCGGCTGGAAGAATTCCACGTGCGACAAGTGCGCGACTCTGTCCGATCAGAGCGATCAGGCGAGTTGCGCAAATGTCGTCACCTGCTGCGAGCAGCAACACCTCGATTGCAAGAGCGCGTGCACGAGCTGTGGCTGCGGCTTTCAGTACGACACTGTCGCGGCCGAAGTCTACGCTTGCAAGTGCCCTTGAGCTCACCCACTCGATCTGCACCATGGTTGCCCAGACGCTTGCGGTTGTTGGCGATCATACGCGAAAGCCAGTGCGCGTCGCACCCAGCATTGTCAGGGCTGCGACGTACGCCCACCGATGTGGGGCGTCATGAGCGCGCGACAGGATGGGAGGCTCAGTCGGTGAGCAGCGCCTGGACCTCGTCCTCCGCTTCAGCGCGAATTCGTAGGTCGGCGTTGGTCGCTTCGACTTCGTGCAATTCGGCAAGTTGCGTCGACAATGCGTCGCTTGTTGCTTCGCCAGCGACCCGCTCGAGTCCAGCATCATCGAGTTCAATCTCGACCATCGTTATCGCCCGCTCGTACATGCTGATCAATTGTTTCTGATTCGCGAACAGAGGCAGGAGCGCCCTTACTGCCGCGCGCGTGCGCTCAAGCTTGGCCCGATACATTTGTTCGCCGACGCTCAGCATTTTTGCTTCGCTCGCCACGAGGCGGTCGATCCGGGCTCCTATTGCTGCACCGTCCCGCGTCAGCGCTTGCCGACGCGATGCGAGTTCCTCCTTCCTTTTGAGAAGTTCTTGCCGGTGCTCCACCGCACGCATTCCAGACGGATCAAGACGCACCTTCGGCTGCAGGTAGTAATTGAGAGCAATCTTTACGAGAAGCCCGATCGCCCCGCCAATCACGAATAGAGCGACGGACAAGCCCGCAGCAGCGATACCCACCGCGACGACCAGGACGAAGCTAAGGACGGCGAACAGCGTTGCCCGGCTTGCGGCCCGCCCGCCCGGCTTCGAGATCTTAGTTGTCGTGTGCGAGACGTGGCTGTGGACGTAAAGCAGATCTTCAATCTGTGACCCGCGCCGCGTGCAAACGACCGACGCCCGGGAGCCCTTCGAAAAGTTGATGCCTCCGATCGGCGTGGGCGTTGAGTACGAAAAGGATTTGTACTCGGCCCCGTAGAAAACACTAAATTGGTGAAAGTACGAGTACCTCCCGCTCTGACGGGTACTTTGGCGCTGAAGCACGATCCTCGAAGAAGTGGGATTCG
>DATCFJ010000568.1:0-5727 GCA_036509605.1 Polyangiaceae bacterium
GCTCGCCGTTTGCTTACGCCATTGGCTTCAGCAAGAATGCAGTGTTCGCGCAGTTGGCGACACATCGACTGCTGCGCGCCTCGTTGATCGACACCGCGCGCGCGCTCGGTTTCAACGGTCATGTCCCGTTCGAGCTCGAGGTTCCCGTGGGTGCATTGGAAGTGCCATACGGTGATTTGGAGTTCGCGCGCACCGCCGCGGGCTTCCAGGGCAGCACCCTTTCACCACTTGGCGCCGCTTACTTGGCGAGCGTGATCGCGCACGGCGGCGAAGCGACGCGGATCCGCGTCACCGAGCCGGATGTCAAAGACAGCGAGGAACCCGCCGAGGTCATGGAGCGCGTGCTCAAGCCCCGGACCGCCGAGCGCATCAGGCGCATGATGGAGGTCACGGTGCGTAGCGGGACCTGTCGTCACGCCTTTAGCGACGAGAAGGGGCACCGGTATCTGGGCAGCATTCGCGTTTCTGGCAAGACCGGCACGCTCAGGCCCGAAGCCAACGGCGAGGGCATGACCAGCTGGTTCATCGGCTTTGCGCCCAGTCAGAAACCAGAGATCATCGTCAGCGTGATGCTCGAAAACGGCAGCGTTTGGCGCCGCAAAGCGAACGAGCTCGCGCGCGATCTGCTGCGCAACTACTTTCATGGTCACGGTCGACCTTGGGTCAGTGACCCGCTCGCCGCCCCAACCGCGGAGCGAGTTGCAACTACCACGACGACGCAGTCTGCAAGCTCGCAAGCCCGATAGACACGCCAAAGGCGCCCCGGCGAAGCCTGCCCCTGCAGACAACCGAGTCAATCTGGGGCTCTGAGCGCTACGGCTTCGGAACGGAGAGCCGCCCGACGCGATCCCGGCTATGCTTGCTGCCAATGGCGATGGCGCGTTTAGGCGGATTGGTTCTTGTTGGGTATAGCTTGGTCGTCGTTGCTTGCGTCGAACAGCCAGGTGCAGAGCGCATCGTCGGACCGGACGGAACTCAGATGCTGCACGTCCATTGCGGAGACGAGCAAGTGGCGTGCTTTCAGATGGCCGGCGAGCGCTGTCCGCACGGCTACGATCTTTCGCCCGTATTCGATCCGCACGATGGCAATTTCCTGGTTCGTTGCCGCACGCCGATGTCCGCGCCGGGCTTAGCCGCCGCGGCTCCATCTGCAACACAACCGCTACGCGCTACGGCGAGCGCGCGGCCGCAGTCCGACGAAGGCTGGCCACCCGCTGAGGTCGCGACGCCCACCGAGCCCTGGCCGGCCCCGAGCAGCAGCGCGTTGCCACCGGCGCCGCGCACCGCAACGGGCGCGGTCGACATCGGCTACTAGCTTCGCGCTTGGTCGGTCTGCACGCGAACCAAGACTCGCGCGCGAGCGCGGGCCGCAACAGTGCCTTCGCGTCAGTTGCTCGTTCGGCGACGCTTCAGCAGCGCAAGCCCGAGCAGCGCACCCAAGATCGACAACAGCCCGTGCTCGGCAGGCGCGCCTGGCACACTACACCCGCACTTGCCGCTCTTGGCTGCAGCTTCAGTGCCGGCGTCTGCGCCGGCATCAGCGGCTGACGAAGCGGCCGGGGCAGGCGCGACGCCCGCGAGGCCGAGCGACGCAATCGGCGTGCGCACCATCTCCGCGGGTTTGATCTGAGTGCGACTCTTGCGCGTTAGATCTTCGGCGATCCAAGTCTTGCGTAAACCTCGGTAGTCCCGCGGGGCTTTGCCCCAGCGATACCGGTCTGGGGTCGGACACTGAATCACCGGAACCCAGGGGTGGAAGTTGTTGTAGCGGATCTGAAACTTGTTCTGCGCGGCCGGTACGACGTCGGTCGAAGCCTGGCCTTTTTGGCCTTTCGGCTGGGCCACACCGCCTTCGATCGCGCCGCTCGCGGCGCCGAACTTGAGATCGTTCGGCAGGGATTTGTCGTCGTAGCGATAGTGCAGGCGTGACACGACGTATTTGTGGCGAAGGACCAGCGCCTGGCGCGCGGCGACTGTCTCGCGATCTTCCTTGGCCTGCTTTTCCTTGGCCTTGCGTTCCTTCGGCTTCAGATCCTTCGTCGCCTCTTTGAACGCGTCCTTTTCCTCTTTGGTCAGCTCCGGCGGCTTCGGGTTCTTGTCTTCCTTCGAGACCGATTGCTCGAAGACGTCGGCGCCGAGGCTGAGCAGCTCGGAGATCATCAGCGGCTCGGTCGCGCACGGTTGCCCGCAGCCTTCGCTCGACCACGCGTATTCGTTCCAAACCGAGCCCGGGTTCTTCTGCAGCATGATGTCGTCGAGCGCCGCGTAAAACTCGCCAATCCGTTCTTTGACGGCGAAGTCGACTTCGACATTCGTCGGCGGAAACAGGTTCTTGTAGTTCTTGGCTTCGTAGCGCTGCTCGGGGTCGAGCACGTACACCAAGAGCTCTTGTGGCTTGCCGGATGAGTTCAACAGACCCACGCGATCCGGAACCGAGTCATACGGCTGCTCGGTCCAGAACCGAATCGGTGAAAGCTGCGCGCGGTCGCCACCGACGAGCTCGATCCGATTCGTGTCGACTTGAGCCACAATCAAGCGCATTCCCGCCGCTAGGTACGGAGCCACGGCCTGCTCCGCACCCGCTGGAACGGCGTAGCCCTTGCTCTTCAGCCAGGCGCTGATCTTGTCGTCCTTGCCCAGCAGCGTGAAGGAGTATTCGCCCTCCTTTTGCTGAGCCTTTACGTCGAGCGACAGCTCTTTGGCCACCTTCTGGTTGCTCTGCGGCATGTCTCCGCCGCCCAAGAAGGCGCTCGAGGAATCCGCCTTCATGTTGCGCTGCCATTCCTGCTCGACTGGCCCCGGATCACACGGGTCCTGCTCCCAGTATTCGTGAAAGCGAGGCGCGCTGATGCTGTCGATGCGATCGATGAACTCACGCTTGAGCGTGGTGACATGCTCGGCGCTGACATCACCCGGGACGACCAGCACCATCGCGAACGGCTCGAGCCCGCCCTCGTAGTCGGACATCACGCTCACCGCGGTGGCGTTGCCCTTCTTCATCACCACGACCTGAGTCGAGCTCACTTTGATCTCGGCGCCGGTCTTCGAGGTCAGGAAGCCTGGGAAGGCGTGCGCCGGTACCGCGGCGAACAGCAACGAGCAGAACCCGAGTAGCGCCGAAAACGAGGCCTTTGCGGCTTTCATCGCGCGGCAGGCTATCAGATTTTGCGGACGTACTAGCGTGAATCGCGCGCATCGTTGCTACACTGCCCGCGATGCCCGTTAGTTTTCACCGCGAAAGGCTGCGCCAGGCCCTCGTCGACGCGCCGCCAGACGCGCCGCTGCCCGCCCAGCGCAGCGCCGCCATTGCGCTGGTTCTGCTCGAGGTCGACGCCACCCTCGAGCTCCTGCTGATTGAGCGCGCGGAGCGCAGCGGCGACCCTTGGTCCGGGCACATGGCACTTCCCGGAGGCCACCTCGAACCGACGGACGCCGATTTGGGCGCCACGGCTGACCGCGAAACACTCGAAGAGGTCGGCCTGGATCTGCAGCGCTTTGGAGAACGACTGGGCCGACTCGCGGACTACGCCCCGATCGGAGGCGGGCCCATCGCCGTCAGGCCGTTCGTCTATCTGCTGCGGGCTCGCCCGGTCCTCGCGCTGAGCGATGAAGTGAAAAAAGCCTTGTGGGTCCCAATTGGCCCGCTCCAGCGGGGAGAGCGAGAGACCACGTTCAGCTTCTCTCGAGCAGGCGAAGAGCGACAATTCCCGGCATGGGACATCGACGGACACATCGTTTGGGGTCTGACCTACCGGGTACTCGACGAGTTTTTGCGCAGGTTTAACGAGGTTTCGGGGTTCGAGTCAGCGACGTTGGACAACTCGCAGCAGGCGCGATAGGAGCCCAGCGCGTGACCTCACCCGACGCTGCCCTCGCCGCGCGACCGGAAGCGTGTTCCGCGTGCGGCGGACCACTCGATTCGCTCGGGCATTGTGCAAAGTGCGGCGCCGCTTTCGGCGAGGCCTACCGCTGCCCGCTGTGCCAAGCGCTGAGCGACGTCGAGCCAAACGCGGCGCTCTACTACCGCTGTCGTACTTGCGGTGGGCCGCGCATCCCTCCAACGAGCAGCCCGCTCTCCGAGGCGGAAATTTCGCTTCTTCGCAGTGCCCGCAGCGAGCAACTGCGTGCGTCCGCTTTCCGCGCCGGCTCCGGCTTTGCGTTGGCCTCCGGTGCCCTCTCGCTCTTGGTCACGGCGGTCGTCCTTTTGGCGACGTCGCCGGCACCGTTCGCCAGGTTCGCAGCGTTCGTCGCCAGTTTAGTGCCATTCGCGCTGTCGTTTTTTGCGCTGCGCCGGGCACGCGGGCACAATCGAAAGCTAGACAGCGCGCTAGAGCAAGCCTGGCTGCGGGCCGCCTCACGCTTGGCGGAAGCGGAAGCGGGCGTTGGCGTTGCCGTCAACGCGGCGAGCTTGGCAAAGCTGCTGCGGGTCGACGAAGCGCGAGCAGAATTCTTGCTCGCGGAAGTCAGCGTCCAAGACTTCGTGCAGGCGCGCGCCGAGCTGCCCGCACGTCTGCGCGTCACAGAGCTCGCAGACCCGGAAGACCTCGGCGCCGAAGCACAGCGGGCACACGCGCCGACCAGCGCCGACAAGCCCTAAATCTCCAGACGAACAGCATGCCCCCCGAATCAGAAGCAGCACAGGCTCAGCACAGCTCGAACGAGCCCTGGTGGCGCCGCACCCTGCGGGAAGCCGCAATTCACGATTTCGCGGTACTCGCGTTCCTGCTGATCTTGAACGGTGCCGTCCTAGCCACCCCTGCTGGCGCCGAGCGCAGCTTCTGCCTGACGCGCACCGGCGGCCTGCTGCTCGTATTCGCAGCCGCCATCGTGCTCGTACGCGGCAGGCTCTTGAAGCGCTCGTGGGTCGCCGCGCTCGTCTATCGCCTTGGCATCTACGGCACGGTGCAGATCAGCTATTTCTTCTTGAAGCATGTGCTGCCCTTGATCAACAAGACCACGCTCGACCAGCGCCTGTACGCCTTCGACCTATCGGTGTTCAAGTACGAGCCGGCGATGGCCTGGGATCGCTACGTGAACGGGGCGACCACGGAGTGGTTCTCCTTCTTCTACTTCGGCTACTTCCTGCTGATGGCTGTGCACGTCGTACCACTGCTGTTTTTCGGCCGCCGAAAGCGCATCGTCGGCGAGTTTACGTTCGCGATGATCCTGCTCTTTAGCATCGGTCACACGCTGTACATGGTGGTGCCCGGCTATGGGCCGTACCGAGCCATGGCCGATTCCTTCCAGCACCCGTTTCCGATCGGGCCGTGGCACGAGCTGGTGATGAACGCGGTGCACTCAGGCGGCGCGCAGATGGACATCTTCCCATCCCTGCACACTGGAGCGCCAACGATGCTTGCGTTCTTCTCGTATCGGAATCGCAAAGATCTACCGTTTCGATACACCTGGCCCGTGGTGACCTTTTGCACGGTCAACATCATCATCGCCACGATGTTCCTGCGTTGGCACTACCTGATCGACGTAGTCGTTGGCTTCAGCATCGCGATAGGCTTGGTGCTGCTCTCGCGGCCAGTCGTACGCTGGGAGCTCGCGCGGCGAGCACGGGAGAACTTGGGCGAGCTCTGGCCAGAGTTTTCCACTGCCAGGTTGCGAGGGTCCGGGTCGAATTCTAAAGTTGCTGGTGGGATCGCGGCGGCTTAGAGATTTCTGCGTGTGGAACGGCTGTAGCGCTCTGCGACTATCGCGTTCGGCTGAAACAGCCGGGCG
>DATCFJ010000569.1:0-3738 GCA_036509605.1 Polyangiaceae bacterium
CTCGTCGAATCGTCAGCCTGTTTGATCAGCCAATCCAGCCCGGTAATATTGGGCATCGGAGTGCCTTGCGAGGTGATGGTACTGAGGGACGCAATCACCACGAAGCCGTGAGACGCGAGCTGATTGATCAGCATCAGGTAGCTGCCGCAGTACTTCGAGCTGACGCAGTCTGGAGGATTCGGCTCGGGGTTGTCGGTGTGACCGTTCGCCCAAACGAGGATGGGATGGCAGTAGCCGCCTTGCGCTAGGTCCTTGGGGCGATACACGTTGAACTTTTGCTGCGTGTTGCCGTACACCGGGTCGGGGACCACGCCCGCGAGCGGCCCGACGTTCTTGTCGGCGGTGACTTCAAACGGTCCCGCGGCCGTCGGATCAGCCGTTGGCCAGGCGGCACCAACGCAGCTGCTGACTAGTGCGCCACCGGCGCCGGCGGCGCCACCGCTCACGGCCCCGCCGCTGCCCGCGCTGCCCGGACTGCCCGCGCTTCCGCCTGCCGCGCTTCCGCCTGCCGCGCTGCCACCGGCTCCCGCGCTGCCAGGCGCTCCGGCGGTCCCGGCGCCTGCAACGCCGGTCGTGCCTGCCGTCCCAACAACGCCAGGGGCGCCTGCGCCGCCCGCAGGAGCACCGGCACCGCCCGCAAGAGTGCCTGCGCTGCCGGCCGCGGCGGCCTGACCCGGCTGTCCCGCGCCCCCGGAAGCGTTGCTGCCCGTGCTGCTGCACCCAGCAGCAACCAACACTAACGCCACGGCGGTAGCCGTCCTTCGATACCGAACAACGGAACGTGGGAAATTCATCGAGTTCTCCTTGGGAGCCGCTAGCAAACGAGCTACCCCGATCGTGCTTGCGCCTCGACTAGTGCTCGCAACTCGAACTAAAGCGTCCCCGAATGATGCGTAGGCACGACTAATCCCGTGTGGCGCGCCGATTACCAGACACGGACGCCGGAGCTGACCGCGCTACGGCGGAACTGCGGCGGGCCTGCCGCGGTCGACTTATTACCTAGAGCGTGCAGCCTCGCTGAAGATCTCCGTCGTCAACGCTACCAGGCGGTACGTCGCGAGCGTCCAAAAACCGACGGTCCGGGCTTTGGGTTGGGCGACGTGCTCGGCACCTGCGCCGACGGCATCGGCTCCGTCACGACCGTGAGCGGCACACTAGGCGTCGCGTACGAATTCGAGACGTCGCACTAGGGAGGCCGCCGCACTCTCGCAGCGCTCTATTGGTGACGCGATCCACGTCGGCCTTCCGACGTGGATTTCGAGCTGCGAAGGGGCATGTCGCGCCCCTTCGCGTGTCTCCCCATTGGGAAGATGGCGCTGGCGCGCGCCTCAGCGAGCACCTCGTGAACGAACGGCACCTCCGGCGTATCCGGCATGTTGCTCGTGGAGCCTCCGCAGTCAGCAAAACAGCCAGCAACGTACGGCAATTCGGCAGGCCGGTGACGCGATCATGGAGCGCACTGCTGCGAGATTTGGCTTCGTCTCCTCTCTTGCGGAGCGCAGCCTTGCTTGCCGAAAGTTGATCCTCGAGGTGATGGCGCTTGTCGAGCTTCGCAGGCGTTACGCCACCAAGCGGCGAGTCAGCGTCTCGCTCGCGGCAGCAAATCTTCGTTGTGACCGCAAAGGCAAGTCCCCTTACTTTGATGTTGAAACAGTTTGGGAATGGACCGGTGAAAGTCGTGAGCTAGTTTGCAGTACCCGAATGAGTCGAGCCGGATCCCCTTGGTTGCCTTTGCTGGCGTTGCTGTCTCTCGGTATGGCTCACTGCTCGAGCCGTCCTTCCGACACCTCAATCAATTCAGCCGGCGGCTCGTCGTCAGCGTCCAACGCCGGAACGGCGAACAGTGGCGGTGGCCTCGCGGGCTTACCTAACACTGCCGGCGCTGGGCCGAGCGGCGGCGCGGCCGCAAGCACGGGCGGCGGCGCTGCAGGCACGGGCGGCGCCACCGGCGGGGCCTCAGGCTCCGCTAACGCCGATCGCGGCCCAACCCGCGCGATGTCCGGCGTCAATTTCCCCTTCCCCCAGAACCGGCAGAGCACGCGCTGCGCCTACCCCGCTTACGCCAACGCGGACGTGCGCGCGGCCTTCGATTGGTGGAAAAAAGAGATGGTGACGTCCGACGGCGCAGGCGGACACTTGCGGGTCAAACGCATGCCGACCGATAGCGGGCTCGACGCTGGCTCGACCGTCTCCGAAGGCATCGGCTACGGCATGTTGATCGCCGTGTACATGAACGATCAGACTCTGCTCGACGAGCTGTGGAAGTACGAACAACAGTGGCTGAGCAAGAACGGGCTGATGGACTGGTACATCGATGCGGCGGGCAGCATGCGTCTGGGCACTGGCGCCGCCAGCGACGCCGACGAAGACATGGCCTTCGCGCTCTTGATGGCGGATCGGCAGTGGGGCGGCAATGGCACGCTAGGTGACAGTTACCTCAACGTGGCCAAAGCGCAGATCCAGCGCATTTGGGATCACGAAATTTACCAGGGCAAGCTGCTCAAGCCCGGGGACGCTTGGGACCTGCCCGACCCGTGGACGCTCGCGAACATCTCGTACTTTGCGCCCTCGTATTATCGCGCTTTCATGGTGGTCAGCGGCAACATGGGCTGGAACGACGTCATCAAGACCTCCTACGACACGCTCGAGAATTCGCTGAACGACGCGAACAAGAACGTCAGCAACGGGCTCGTACCAGCGTGGTCCACGAGCCAGGGCGTGCCGACGGACGCCGCGTTCAAAGGCGCTCCCACGAACTACCAATACGACTCGTGCCGCACGCCCTTCCGCATCGGCATCGATTACTGCTTGAACGGCGAACCGCGAGCCAAGGCCTACGCGGCAAAGACCAGTCAATTCTTCGGGGGCATCGGCGCCGCAAGCATCGTCGACGGCTACAACCTGGACGGTAGCCCCCAGGCCCAGCACGCCTCCGGGCAGTCGGCGGCGTTCCTGGGGCCTGCAACGGTTAGCGCCATGACCACGGGTAGCGATTCACCACTACTCGGGCAGGGCTACACGGCGGTAGCCACTCGCGGGCTATTGGTCGGCGGTGAGTACTACGACGGCTCCTGGACCATGCTCTCGCTCCTGATGCTGTCGGGGAACTTCCTCGATTACACGCTCGAGACGCCGCTCGCTCAATAAAGATTGGTCCGGCACCATCCCAGTCGTTCAATAAGGGCCGAGCGAATAGCCGTCGCAGGTGCCGCCCACCGTCAAGGGTGGGCTCTGGCACTTACCGTCCACGCAGCTCAGGGCGGACAAGCAAGTGCCGCAGGCGTCGTTCAACTGGCCGCGCTTCTTGCACGTGCTCGATCCTCCGCTGTCGCAGTATGCCGCCGAACCGCACTGCTCATCGCGTTCGCAGTTGGCACCGAGTGCGAAAATGGCTTGGCATTTCGCAGGCATCACGTCGGTAGCGCAGAACACACCGTCGCTCTCTAGGCAGGGCGTGAGCGGTGAGTCGGAGGCGCCGTAGACCGTAAACGTACACAGCTCGTTCGGCCCGCACGTGAGCGAACATTGATCCCCGACCTTGCCGCCTGGTACGGCCTTGCACACGCCGAGGCTGTCCTGACCCCCTGTTACGAGACACACTTTCGGCCCCGCGCCAGCGCATTCCACGCCCAGCGTACACGGCGCGCCTTCAGCGAGCTTGCCGTGCACGATGCCCGCGCAGGCAGCGAGCACGCTGTTCTCTTCGCACGAAGTGGCGGCGGCTTGATAGGCGGCTTG
>DATCFJ010000570.1:0-3266 GCA_036509605.1 Polyangiaceae bacterium
CGAAGGTGCCGATCACCGACTCGAGCATCCCGACGTTCTCGAGATCGCTTTCGACCGCCTTGGCGATGCCCGGATGCTGGACTTTGACCGCGACGACGCGGCCGTCCGGCAAGCGCGCGCGGTGCACTTGTCCGATCGAAGCGCTGGCCACGGGTTCGTCTTCCCAGTCACGGAACAGCTCGGAGATCGGCGCGCGCAGCTCCTGCTCGACCAGACTGCGGATTTCGGCGCTGGACGAGGTGGGCGCCTGCTCGCGCAGCTTGGAGAGCGCGTGCTCATAGGCCACGCGCTGGCCCTCTGGCACGACGCCGTCGACGTAGCTCGCCATCTGTCCGACCTTGGCCGCGATCCCGCGCAGCGTGCCCAGGACTTCGGCGGCACGCTCTGCCGCACTGTCAGCGCTTTTGGAGAACAGTAGACTGGCGCTGGTTCGAGCGCCCAGGCCGGCGAGGCGCACGAAGCGACCTACGCGGCCTTCGGGGATTTTTCTATCGTCCGTCAATCGCCACGGAAGATGGCACCGTCCCCGGCGAGGCGTAAGCGGCCCCGTGCTGATTCCTCGAAATGGCGCCAGATCCGGCGCTACAGTGCGAGGCGATGAACACCGAACGCCGCATCGTCGTTCCGTCCAGGGGCATGTACTGGGCGACGGTCAGCCTCGTCTGCGCCGGGTTGATCTACGCGCTGCGCGGCATTTTGACGCCGATTTTCCTATCGTACGCGATCGCCTATTTGCTCGATCCAGTGGTCGACCGCTTCGAGAAGTGGCGTGTGCCTCGGCCGCTCGGAGTCGTGATCGTGCTGGGCGGTGCCGCAGCGGCCTTCGGGTTGTTCGTCGCCATCGCGCTGCCGGATATCTTGAGTGAGGTGGCGAGCGTCGTCAGTGAGCTACCGAGCAAAGCTGCGGCCGCGCTCGCGAGCTTGACGCCTTGGCTCGAACAGCGCGGCGTGCACGTGCCGCAATCAACGACCGAGTGGGTCTCGCGCTTTGGCTCGGACGCGAAAGGCTTGGCCAGCTCGGTATTGGCTCCGGCTGGGGACATGCTCAGCTCGGTGTTCAGCGGCATTTTGACGGCCGTCGGCTCGGTCGCAGCGGCGTTGATTGTTCCGGTTCTAGCGGTGTACCTGTTGGTCGATTTCGATCGCATTACCGAGGGCGTGCGCGAGCTCTGGCCGGCGCGCTACCGCGAACGAGTCACGCGCTACGCGCGTGAGGTGGACCTCGTGCTGACGCAGTTCATCCGCGGTCAACTGACCGTGATGGGCATCATGGCGGTGCTCTATGGCGCTGCCTATTCGCTGCTGGGTATCCGGCTTGCGATCTTGATCGGTATGGCGGCTGGTCTGCTGAACTTCATCCCGTACTTGGGCAGCGCGTTCGCGTTGCTGGCCGGGCTTTCGATGTCGCTTCTGGGCGGCTGGCACCCGAGTCAGTTGGCGGGCGTGGTGATCGCCTATGCCGCTGTGCAAACTACCGAGAGCTTCGTGATCACCCCGCGCATCGTGGGTAAGACCGTGGGCCTAAACGAGGTCTGGGTGATTTTGGCGTTGTTCGTGGGCGGCGAGCTGTTCGGCTTCATGGGCATCCTATTGGCCCTGCCGTCGGCCGCGGTCGCCAAGATCTTCATCACCCGCGGTGTGCGGCGCTACCGCGAATCCGAGCTTTATTTGCGGCCTCGCGCAGAAGCGCCCAGCGTGCTCGACGAGCTCGAGGTGCGCGGCCCGAGTAGCAGCGCGGCCAGTACGCCGAGCTCGCGAGGCAGCGAGAACGACACTCGCCGCACCTAACCTACACCCGAGGCGGCGCGCGGAACCACTTCAGAAAGGTCGATCTACGGCCGTCCCATAGCTATCATGGAAGGCTATGATGAGTCGCAATAACTCGCGAGTGACGCGCCGCTACTTGATGGCCGCGTGTTTGCGTTGGTCGGCGATGGGCGCGCCAATGCTGAGCCTGCTCGTCACGTCGCAAACGGCTCACGCGCAAGACAAGAAAGAGCTCTCCAAGGCTCGCGCGAATTTCCAACGCGCGATCGAACTCGAGCAAGCCGGCAATTACACCGCCGCGCTGCAGACATTCCGCGACGTCGGTCAGGTGCGCATGACGCCGCAGGTGCGCTTCCATATTGCGACTTGTGAAGAGAAGCTTGGCCGTTTGGTGACCGCGCTCGGCGGCTACCAGCTGGCGTTTGCGGACGCGGATAACGTCGGCGACGACTTCAAGGCTGAGGTCGATCGCGCCGTCACACGCTTGCAAGCCAGCATTCCGAAGTTGGTCATCAACCGCGGCACTGGCGCGGAAGCCGCGGAGATCGAGCTAGACGGCGTGGCGCTCGGCGCGAGCTCGGTCGGTGTTCCGGTGCCGCTCGATCCGGGCCCGCACTCTGTCAATGCCAAGGCCCCTGATTCTCAGCCCTTCAGCCAAACCGTGACGATCGCCGAGAACGAACAGAAGGACATCGAAGTCGTTCTGGTCCCGATGCCACCGGAACAGCGCGCGAATTTCGGACCAGGTGGCCCCGTCGAGAGACCGCGCTCGCACGTGATCCCGTACGTGATCGGCGGAGTGGGCGTGGCGAGCTTGATCGGCTCGGGTGTGCTCTTCGGTTTGCGTCAAAGCACGCTCAGCGATCTCGAGAGCAAGTGCGGCGCCGGCCGACAAAGCTGTCCGAGCAATTCGCGCGGCGAGGTGAGTAACCTGAGCCTGTACAACACGACCGCTCAGATCGCGCTGGGTGTGGGCGTCGCCGGCGTGGGCGCTGCCGTGGGCATCCTGCTCTGGCAGCGTAAACACGCGACCACGACTGCAACGGGCATGATGTTCCTGCCGAGCGCGCCCAACTCGTTGGCAGGCGCGTCTTGGGCCGGTCGCTTCTGAACCGTTGCTCGAACGCTAAACGCGGTGGCTAAAAGCCCGGATCTTGACGCCACTTCCGTGGCGCCGCCTTCGTGGGCTTGGCCGACGGGGACGCCGTAACTGCAGTGTTGACCGCTGGCGGTAACGCTTTCTGCCCAAAACCCGGGCCACGCGCTGTAGCCGCGACCGGAGGTTCTCGGGCGGTTGCGCTCTCGACCGGCAGCGCCTGGAGATCAACCGAAGGCGCGCTCGACCCTGACGGCGCAGCCTCTGTGGGCTTCGTCGTAGTCGCTTCTTGCGAGGCCGCCGGCTGCGGTGACACGACGACCGCGCTGTCCGGCTTGTGTAGCGCCAGCGCGATCAAGCCCAGCGCCAACAGTGCCCCAACGATCGACAGCCAAACAACGCG
>DATCFJ010000571.1:0-6932 GCA_036509605.1 Polyangiaceae bacterium
GAAAAAGCACTAGTGCGCGGTCAGGCGAGCCCCGCCAAGATCTCTTGCAGGGAGAGATCCGCCACGCACGTCACGCCGTCCGACGCGCCGTAGTAGATGCGCACCAGATCACCCTCGGCGTGCAAACCGCAGGTGAACGTGACGTTCGCAAAGAAGCCCTTGAGCTCATACGGCGCTTCCGGAAACAGGATCGGTGCTCGCGAGCGACCGAGCACGAGCGAGGGGTCGTCGCCGTCGAGCAGGAGCGCGCCGAGCGAATACGTCAGCGGCGCCGCCGTAACACCGTGATAGATCGCGAGCCACGCGGAGCGACCGCGCACCTGGACGCGGAAAGGCACCGCGCCACCACCGATTTTCAGGTCGTCCCACATGCCGGCGCGCGCTGAAGCCACCAAGCGATGCCCGCCCCAAGCCAATAGATCTGGCGACGAAGCGAGCCAAATCGCCGGGCGCCCAATGTCCTCCGGCATGGGGCGATGCAGGGCCCAATAGCGCCCGTGGATCTGCTCGGGAAAAATCGTCACGTCGCGATTCGGCGGCGAGAAGATCACGCCGTGTCGCTCGAAATTGACCAGATCACGGCTCGACGCGAGCGCCGTCGAAATGCCCGCCGAAGAAACCGCCGTGTAGTTCACCCAATACGTGTCGGCGATGCGCGTAATGCGCGGATCTTCCACCCCGAATGCCTCCAATGGCTCGGACGCTGAAAACGCAGGCTGCGCTTCGACCTCGAACTTGAAGCCGTCCTTCGACCGCGCCCGCCGAAAATGCGAAATCGAGGTCAGAAATGTGTCATTCCCGACGCTGATCAGTCGGCTATCGCTGGTGTCGAGGAACGGCGTGTCCTTCGGCCAAGTGCGGACGACGATGCGCTTCGTCTCCGCGTCGTAGATCGGCGCCCCGACATGATGCTCGGGCACGCCCAGCGGTGCCTCGGCGACACGCAGCAGCAGCAGCGTCTCATCCCCGATGCGGATCACGCCCGGATTGAATACGCCAACCACCTCGAAGTCTGGTCGCGACGGCGCGAGCTGACTCGGGATCAGAATCGGGTTTTCGGCAAAGCGACGAACGGTTGCTCGCATGCTCACGGTTCCTCACTACTAGGATCCGCTCGATTCACCGACACGCCAGCTGCATTTGGGCCACACCGCCGAGCGCTTCCAGACGCGCGCGCACCGAAAACAACCGTAATCGCGCTGAATCTGCGCAACTCGGGCCGGGCGTCTCGCCAGCGCGCGGAGCCCGCAATAGGGTGCTCGTCTCTTGGAAGCTGCCCTGCCCGAACCCACCGCCGAAGACAGTCGCTCCTCCGAACCCAGCGGCTCTGCGGCTCCGCCCATGTCGCTGACCCTGGCGTTGTTCGTGATCTCCGGAGCTACGGGGCTGATCGATCAGCTCTGTTTCTCGAAGTATTTGAGCTACATCGTCGGTTCGACGGCGTACGCGGTGAGCGCGGTGCTGGCGGCGTTCATGACCGGACTAGCAGTCGGCGCGCACTTCGGAGGCAAAGCCTCGCCGCGCGTGACACGACCACTCCGGGCGTACGGCTTTCTCGAGCTGATCGTGGCGGCCGCCGTCGCGGCCACGCCGTTTGCGTTTCACCTGCTCACGCCGCTGTACACGACCCTAGCGCGCAGCATGCCCGATTCATTGCTCACGCTGAGCGTGGTGCGTTGGTTGACCGCCCTTGGTCTGGTGGTTGTGCCTACCATGGCCATGGGCGCAACCTTGCCTTTGTTGTCGCGCATCTTCGACACCGGCGAGAGCTCGGCGGAAGCCTCCGCACTGCGGGAGCGCCGGCTCGGCGCTCTGTACGCGATCAACACGCTAGGCGGCGCGTTCGGCGCGCTGTCCGCAGCCTACTTGATCCTGCCAGCGCTCGGCGTCGACGGCACCGTGTTCGCGTCCGCTTGCGGCAGCGCACTGATCGGCGCGCTCGCGTTGTGCTTCGGTGCGCACGTGGTCACCGCGTCGCACAGTGCGCTCTCGGAGGTGCGCGGCGCACTCGAGCCGGAGCTCAGCGAGACTCGCCCGCTGTTCTTGCTGGCGTTCCTCTCGGGTTCTTTGGTGTTTGCGGCCGAGGTCGTGTTCAGCCACCTGCTGGCGCTGATCATCGGTAACAGCGCGTATGCTTTTGGCCTGATTTTAGCGGCGTTCTTGAGTTGTTTGTTTTTGGGGGCCTCGCGCGCGTCGTGGGCACAGCAGCGGTTCGGCGAGGCCGCGCTACCGCTCGGGCTGGCGCTGAGCGGCTTAGGGCTCGCGCTCAGCCTGCCTCTTTGGGACAAGCTGCCGTATTTTTTCGACAACACCGGCGAAGTGCTGACATCCTTCACCGCCCGCGAGGCGACGCGCGGCGTGGCGGCGTTCTTGATGCTGCTCGTGCCTACTACCTTGATGGGCCTCACCTTCCCTTTGCTGCTGCAGCGCGCCGCCCGTTATGCACACGTCGGTCGCTGGGTGGGCCGACTTACTGCCGTGAACACGTTGGGCGCGGTGCTCGGCTCGCTGCTCACGGGCTACGTGTTTTTACCCTGGCTCGGCTCGCAGCGCACGCTCCTGGCCATCGCGCTGTGCTTCGCCCTCGCCGGCTTGCTCGTCGCCAGCTGGGTCAACGGTCGCGCTCGCCAGCTACTGCTGGCCAGCAGTGCCGCCACGCTGCTACTCGCGCTGCTCGCGCCGCGTTGGGATCTGGCCATGCTGACCAGTGGCACCAACGTGTACTTCGACGGCTACCATGCGCCTCAGAAAATCCTGATGATGCGCGAAGACGTGCACGGCGGCGTGACCAGCGTCACCGAGACCGACGGCGTGCGCACGCTGTACACGAACGGCAAATTCCAGGGCAATACAGGCTGGGAAATGAACGCTCAGCGCTTTTTTGCCCACTACCCGTCCCTGTTCGTCACGGACTACCGCGATCTGCTGGTGATTGGCCTGGGCACGGGCACCACGCTCGGCACGCTCGCCGGCTACCCCTGGAAAAAGATCGACGTTGCCGAGATCTCACCTTCGATACGCCTCGCCGCGCACAGCTATTTCGATGAGGCGAATCTGGGCGCCATCGACGACCCGCGCGTCACCATTCACCACGCGGACGGCCGCAACTTCGTCTTGGTCGAAGAGCAGAAGTACGACTTGATCAGCATGGAGCTATCGAGCATCTGGTTTGCAGGAGCCGCAAGCTTGTACAGCCGCGAGTTCTACGGGCTAATCCATCAACGCATGAAGCAGGGCGCCGTGTTCCAGCAATGGGTGCAATTGCACCATATTCGCACTCGCGATTTCGCGACCATCTTGAATACGTTGCGCCACGAGTTCGCGCACGTGACGCTGTTCTACGGCGGTGGCCAAGGCATCTTGGTTGCTTCTGACACGCCGCTCGTTACATCGAAGGCGCGCATCGAGGCGCTCGAACAAACGCCACAAGTTGCGGCAACCATCCCACTGCAGCGCCCGCTGCTCAGTCTGCTGAATGACGCGCTGGTGAGCGACGCAGGCCTCGATCGCTTCTTGGCCGACACCGCGGCGGAGGCCGGTGAGCCGGTCGAAAGAATGATCTCGACCGACAGTAATCTGTACCTGGAATACGCTACCCCGCGCGGCAACACCTTGCCCTGGTCGGCACGCGAGGACTTGGTCAAGGACCTCCGGCGCTATCACGACCCGAGCGCCGTCGCCGCCATGCTCAGCCCCTGAATCGGCACTGGCGCCGGCGCATTCGGTCACGCCGATGACGGCGCAGCGCGCGCATGATACTTCGTTAGGGGATGAGAGCTGCTTGTGGCGCCTTGCTGTTCATTACGCTGGGCTGCGCTTCGACTGTCACACGCTTGGACGGAGAATTCCCTGCGCCGATCGGGCCGGCCAAGGGTGCTTGCGAAGAGGCTGACTGGCTCGTCGTGGCTCCCACGCGTGTGCAGCTCGTCGAACCGAACGGCCAGCGCTCGACCCCTCGCGACGACGGCGTCTCGCTGTACAAGGTTGGCGCGAAGCACCCCGAGTCTATCCCTTCGTTGGCCAGGGCGATGAACCCAGATTTACCCAACGTCGACGAGCACGTCGACAAGGCGCACTCCTACGACACCAAGACTTGGACCGCCGCGGGTTTGGGCGGAGCTGCGCTGATCGCGATCGGCGTCGGCGCGGCGCTGTTCGCCTCTTCGTTCAAGACCGACGCGAACCAACAACAAAAAATCGACGGCACCGAAGCCGGCGTCGGTGCCGGCCTAGTGCTCGGCGGCTTCGGTTTGGGCGTCGCGGGGCTGTCCTTGAACCCTGGGCAAGCAGAACGTTCGCGCGCAGAGGCCGCACGTTACGTGTTCTTGCCGCCCAAAGACACGCGCGACAGCGTAGTGACCTGGACGCAGACGTACAATCAGGCCGTGCGTACGCGGTGTGAGCGCGCGCCGTCACCCTGAGCGCGGCGGTTCCGAACCACGCTCTGCTCTTCCGCAGATTCTGCGTCGACGGCGAACGCCGACACGGCGGGCGCCGCTTGGATAGTCGCGGGGCGACAGGGTCTGCCGGTGTGCAGCATGGCGCGCTCCAAGATGGCTTCGCACAGCTCGGCAAAGCCAAACCCTGCAGCGCTGGCAATCTTCGGCAGCAAGCTGGTTTCGGTCATGCCAGGCAGCGTGTTCACCTCGAGCACGTACTCGTTCTGACCTTCGGTGACGAGCAAGTCGACGCGCACGGCGCCGCTCGTGTCCAATGCTTGCGCCGCGCGCTCAGCCAGGTTCAACACGCCGCGGTAGCGCGCGGCCGGCAAACGCGCGGGCATGTAATAGTCGGTCATGCCGGGCGTATACTTGGCGTGGAAGTCGTACAAGCCCGAGCGTGGTGCGATTTCAATCGCACCCAACACGCGGCCGTCGAGGATGCCCACGGCCACCTCTTTGGCCTCGATGAAGCGCTCGACCAACACGCTCGAGTCGTAACTGAGCGCGCACTCGATGGCCTGCGCCAGCTCGCTCAAGTTCGTCGCCTTGGCGACGCCCAAGCTCGAGCCTTCACGACGCGGCTTCACAATCACCGGGAAACCGAACGAACCGTGAACCTCTTCCAGGTCCGCTGCCGAATGCTCGGCGCCAAACGCGTAGTAGGGCGGCGTCGGCACATTGTGCAGCCGGAACAGCTCCTTGGCCTTCAGCTTGTCCATGGCCAGAGCGCTGGAGAGCACATTCGACCCCGTATACGGGATACCCAGCAACTCGAGCACGCCTTGCACGCAGCCGTCTTCGCCCAACCGCCCGTGCAGCGCTAAAAATGCCACGTCCAAGTCCGCGCTAGCCAACTCAGTGAGCGCGTCCGCACCGCTTCCGAGCACCACCGAGCTCACGTCGTACCCAAGCCCGCTCAACGCAGCCACGACCGCTTCACCCGAACGAATCGAGATTTCCCGTTCCGCGGACGACCCGCCCATAACGACTCCTACGCGAGTGGCTTTCATCGAAGCGTCTCCCAGGGTGGACTGTGCCATCCGGCTATCGGTATCTAAAACGCTCAGGTCGGGCCAAGAATTCGGGCGGGTTTCTAGTTTTCTGGGAGAGGGAGTGGCTTCGAAGGCTGCGCGTTCGGATTTCTTGGCCTAGCGGCATCGAGCGAGGTTTGGCCGCCCGCGCTGCGCCGAGAGATCGCATGCGCCTGTTCACCCCTTCGGGTATCCCGAAGCGAGTCGGTCAGTTCTCGTAGGCCCAGCCTCGTTCGCAGATAGATGGGATGAGTCGGGCGGCGCACCTGAAGCGCCCGGCTCAATCTGCAGCGATCCCGCCGGAAAAGAGGACGGAGTAGCCGACCTCTCGCCGGCAGGTTTCCCTGCCGGCGCCTCCACGCGCTCAGATGGCGCAGAAACCGGGAGGCCAAAGGAGAGATCGGCCATGCGAAAAGTAGCACTCGACCTGGGGGCACGGAAGACGGCGTACTGCGAGGTGCAGAACGGCCAGGTAATTCAGCGGGCGACGGTGACGTCTGTGGAGACGCTCGAAAGCCTGCTCGGACCTCAACACCCTCCAGCGGACGTCGCGATCGAGGCATGTCGGGAGGCCTGGCACGTCCACGATTTGCTTTCTTCGTGGGGCAATCACGTCCTACTGGTCGACACCACGCGTAGTCGACGGTTAGGGATCGGCCAACACGGGCGCAAGACCGACAAGATCGACGCCGAGGTATTGGCTTTAGCACTCGAGCGCGGCGGCATCCCGGCAGCGCACGTGCTGTCACCGCATCGGCGAGAGCTGCGCCGCTGGCTCAATGTCCGGCGCGCGCTCGTCGAATCGCGCGCGCAATTGGTGACGACGGCGCGAGGGTTGGCTCGTGAGCAGGGCGCTGCCCTACCGAAGTGCGCGACAGGGAATTTCGTGCAGTATGCGAGCAGATTGGCTGCGCAACCGCTCGAGGTGATCCCGCCTTTGCTCAAGATGCTTGATACGGTCAATACCGAGCTCGAAGTCGTCGACTCCAAGCTTGCAGCGCTGTGCGAGACCGAGCCGGTGGTGGAGCTATTGATGACGGCTCCTGGTGTTGGGCCAACCATTGCCGCTAGTTTCGTGAGCGTTGTCGACGATGCGAAACGTTTTCGCTCGCCGCATCAGGTCGAGTCCTATCTTGGCTTGGTCCCGAGCGAAGATAGCTCCGGCGGTAAGCGCCGTTTGGGAGCAATCAGCAAGCAGGGCAACAGTTACCGCCGCTCTCTGCTCGTGCAGGGGGCCTGGTCAATACTTCGCAAAAACGATCGCAAAGACCCGCTGCGGCTTTGGGCAGACGCCGTCGCAGAGCGGCGCGGCAAGAAGATCGCGGTAATCGCACTCGCACGACGCTTGGCAGGTGTCCTTTGGGCCATGTGGCGCGACTGCGCGCCCTACAACGCAGCTCTCCTTGCTTCCGCTAGCAGTCGAGGCACTCGAAAGTCGGCTCGAGACTTAGAAGTCCAA
>DATCFJ010000572.1:0-2204 GCA_036509605.1 Polyangiaceae bacterium
CTGGTCGGCTTGCTGTTTTCGCTTTCGCGCTGGCTCGAGCGTGGGCTCTACCCGTATGCGCTGTTTCTGCAGACCGTGCCGATCGTTGCGGTTGCGCCGCTGCTGGTGCTCTGGTTTGGGCCAGGCCTGCGTGCTGTGTCCGTGTCCGCGTTCATCGTCTCTGTGTTCCCGATCATCGCCAACACGCTGGCCGGCTTGCGCAGCGTGGACCCACGCCTGTCGGATCTATTTCGCCTGTACGGCGCGAAGCTCGGCGACACCGTGCTGAAGCTGCGCTTGCCGACGGCAATCCCGAGCATGATGACCGGCTACAAGGTCGCCTCGGGGCTGTCGGTGATTGGCGCGATCGTCGGCGAGTTCGTGGCCGGGTTTTCCGAAGGCAATGCCGGTCTCGGCATCACGGTCCTTTCGGCGTATCGCCAATTGCGTACGGATTTGTTGTTTGCCGCGGTTCTGCTGGCGTCACTTCTTGGGTTGTCTCTGTTCGCGCTGGTCAGCCTGGCTGCCGGCTTACTTTTGCGCCGTTTGCGCGCCCGGGGCTGAGCGGCGGGCGGGTGATGGTAAAAGGCCTGGTGCGTTCAGCTCATCGCTTCTCGAAGGCTTTGTTGGGGTTCTCGCTGTGCCTTGTGGCGGCTTGCGGGAAGAAGAGCGAAACCAAAGCCGGGTCTCCGCCCGACGCATCAGCCGCGGTCTCGCCGGTCAAATTGGCGCTCGATTGGGTTCCGGAGCCGGAGTTCGGTGGGTTCTATGCTGGACGAGAAGACGGCGCGTACGCCCGCCACGCCATCACGATCGAGATCCAGGGCGGTGGAGCGGGCGTGCCGGTCTTGCAGATGGTCGCAACCGGGCGCGCGGACTTCGGTACCGTCGGCGCGGATGAAGTGATCACGGCTCGAGCTCGCGGCGCAGACGTCGTGGCGCTGTTCGCGGTCTTCCAAACGTCGCCGCAGGGCATCATGGTGCACGCGTCACGCAAGCTTCAGAAGCTCGAGGACGCGTTTCACTCTGGCACGCTCGGCCTCGAAACCGGGCTCGCCTACGCCGCCTATCTGAAGAAGAAGTTCAGCTGGGACGGCGTGAAGGTCGTGCCCTACGACGGAGGCGTGGCGCACTTCCTCGCCGATCCGAGCTTTGGCCAGCAGTGCTACGTCAGCTCTGAGCCGATCGCAGCGCGACAAAAAGGCGGTGATCCTGCGGTGTTTCTGATCGCGGACGCGGGCTTCAATCCCTACACCACGGTCGTGATCACGCGCCGGGAGCTGCTCACGAAGAATCCCGAGCTCGTGAAGGCTTTCGTGCTCGCCACGCGCGAAGGCTGGCAGGATTACATAGACCACCCGCAGGCGACCAATGCCTTGCTTGGCAAGCTGAACTCTTCGCTGGATGCAGCCACGCTCAGTGCCGCGTCTGACGCTCAGAAACCTCTGATCGAGACCGACGACAGCAAGCGCGATGGGCTCGGCACGATGCAACGTGGGCGTTGGCAAACGCTCGCCGATCAACTGCTCGATCTGAAGATCATCGACAAGCCGCCCGTCATAGACGACCTGTTCGTGAAGCTCTAGGCGAACCGCTCCACTGATTGTCGCGGGCTCACGATTTCCTTCAAGAGCAGCGCGGAGACGAATCCGCCCAGCAGTCCGAGCGCGTGCGCTAGACCTGCGACCTCTGGCGTCGTTTGGTCGAAGTACACCTGTAGCGCGACGACCAGCAGCAGTCGGAAGAAGATCTGCCTCGCCACGGGGGCTCGTTGTCGAACCCAGGCGCGCAGCATGATCGCGCCCGTTGCGCCGAGAAGGCCCATGATGCAGCCTGACGCACCGATTAACTCTTCCGGCTGAACCAGGCCAAAATGCGTTAAAATCAGGTAAACCGCGCTGCCGGTGCAGCCGGAGATCAGGTAAATCACCGAGAAGCGCAGGCGTCCGAAGGCGCGCTCGACGAATGGCCCGAGCACCCACAGCCCGCCCATGTTCATGAGCAGATGCAGAGCGCCCGCGTGTATGAACAGGTAGCTGAACGCGCGCCACCACTGGCCTTCGAAGATGTCCGGCGCGTAGAACGCCCAGCGCTTGCCGAATGCGGCTCGCGTCTCCACCAGGAACGGATAGCTGCCTAGGAGATACACGATGACGTTGACGACGAGCAGCACGCCCGTCACCCGACGTTGTGCGCGCTCTATCGGTGCATTGACGACCAACCGT
>DATCFJ010000573.1:0-2239 GCA_036509605.1 Polyangiaceae bacterium
GCTCTGCGGCCTCGCGACGACTACTTCAAACCCGCCGCACCCCGCGCCGCGAGAATGCCCTCGATCGCGTCTTCGATGGTCGCCGCTTCTTCGGTCGCCACGTTGTAGCGAGCGCCACTCGTATTCACGAATAGTTTGACGCGATTGGTTGCGTGCACCCGGTAGTTGAAGCGCGTGAACTGCTGGTGAATCTTCGCCCGAGCCAGGCCCCAAGCCACGCCGATCGCCGCTTTGATCTCGAGTGGTCGAGGACGATCACCATGTCCATCTTCCGGCCATACCTCTGCATGTAGGAAACGTATTGGTCGTGCCACAGGGCGACGCCCGCTTCCGTCTCGATGACCCAGCGCGGAGTCGCGATCACCAAATCATTCACGCCGTCGCACCGAAACTCGATCTTGCCCTTCATTCGGACCTACTCAAGCGCTCCTGGTCAACATCGTCCGCCCGGGCGAGCAGGCGAAACAACGACCCGCGCCGCTGCACGTGAAGAGCATAGCAGGAGCGTCAGGTCGTCTGCTACTGCAGGCCTCGGTTCTGACCGGTCCGAATGTGCGAGCGAGCGGGCCGCACGCAGAAGCTGATCCTCTTCGTTCAGCGCTGCGCTTTGGAGCTCGCGTCGCAAATTTGTTTGACGCGCGCGACACCGGGGGACTGCGCAGGCAGCCGCGAAAGCTCGGCCAGTGCCTCGCTTCGCCGGCCAAGCGAGCAAAGTGCTTGCGAGCGCGCTGCGCCGCGCTCCAGCGCCAGCAAACCATTGGGGAACTTGCGCTGATATTCGTCCAGGACTTTCAATGCATTCGAGGGGCGGCCCGCGTGCAACGCGCTGGTTGCGCGTTCCAAGAACGCCAGCTCTTGGGCCAGCCGGTCCGGCGCGGAGCGGGCCGAAGGAGCTGAAAGCTCGGGCGCAGGGGTCGCCGGGAGCAACGAGGCGAGGTCCGATTCAACGGGTGGGACCGTCACCGGCGCGGCGCTGGCATTGACGGTCGACACCACAGCATGTTGCACCGGAGCCGCGCGTTCGGGACCATGACGGGTCGTGAGGAACAACGAGCCGCCAACGAGCCCGACGCCGACGATTGCGCTGGCAACGAACGGCCACCGCAAGCGTGCAGGCGACAACGCGCTGCCCTCGACGGCGAACAGCGCCGCCAGTCCGAGCCTCGCCTGCAACGCGCTTTGAATGCGCTCGCGATCAGCGACAGTTGCGCTCGTCACACTCGAGCGCAGCATTTGACGAGCTCTAGGGCTCAGCTCCGACATAATCATCGTCTTCCTTCGCCCCGCGCGTCGTGGCGGGCCAGGGCCGCTTCGAAGGCGATCCTTGCCTTGCGCAGCCGAGAATAGGCAGTGTTCAAGGGCATATCCAGCGCAGCCGCCGCTTCGGGGACTGTCATGTCATGCAGATCCACCAACGCGAGCAGCTCGCGCCGCGGCTCGTCGAGCTCAGCAAGCAGCCGGGCGACTAACTGCATGTCCGAATTCGTCTGAGCGACGTCGAACGGCGTCGGCCCCGGCGACTCCACCTCGAGGCCATCCGCGGTCGTGCTGGTATTCACGCGCGCGCGCCGTGCGCGATGATACGAACTGACGGTGCGGCGCACAACGCCGTAGACCCAACTCCGGAGCGCCTCGGGATGCTGCAAGGTGTGAAGCCGGGAGTGAATCACGATGAAGACTTCTTGAACCACGTCGTCTATCGACCCGGCGTCGACCCCTAGCCGTTGCACGGAAGTCCACACGAAGTTGAATTGCTCTTCATAGACGACCTGAAAAGATGGCATGGCCGCGGCAGGTGATGTAGGTGGAGCATGCGTATGGACGGCCAGCGCCAGAGCCTCTGTAGTTCGTCCTGGCATACGTCTCTATATTAGGCAGTGGCCGGTGGTGCCGCTGTCCATCACAAAATCCATTCGGGGCCGAGCGTCGCCGTAAATGCCCCAGGCGCCACTTGATCCACCAGGCCTACACCACCGATGGAAAGCCGCGGGCGCGACGCCTCGATTATGCCGTCGACGGATAGCGCCAAGCTGAACCAGCTTGCTAGATACACTCGGCCCTGCGCACCAACGCCCGCGGCCATCCAATTCACGTGTTGAGACTCAGCGGCAACGTTCTGCCCGGCACCGGCGGCGGTAACGTGCTCGAGCGAAACGACCAGACACGGCGCGACCTCGAACACCGAAAAGCGGCTCGCTCGGCACGCCCAGAGGGACGCCGTGGCCCGCTTGACGTGCGC
>DATCFJ010000574.1:0-13989 GCA_036509605.1 Polyangiaceae bacterium
TCCCGGTGCCTCGCAGCTGGCCATCTCGGCCGTCGAGGAACGCATCTCCCATCGGTTGCCGCCTTCGTATCGCGAGTTTCTCGCAGTGCACGACGGTTGGCCGCGCTTCTTCGAGGGCGCCACGCTGCTCGGCACCGCAAACCTCGGCAAGCGCATGTACGATGACATGGCACGCGCCGCATTCGAAGCCGCTGAAACGCCGGTTCCGCACCTGGCCCCGCCGTCTCGCGCCCAGCGCCCACCGGTCGTACCCTTCGGCATCGACCTCCAAGGGACGACGCTGTTCGCCTTCAACCCGAGCGTCACGCGCGCTGACGGCGAGTGCGAGGTCGTGGCCTGGGTGAACGAGATCGGCGTGCGCCGGGACACCTTCACCGGCTTTCTCGAATTCGTGATCGAGATGTGCGAGTCCGAGCTCGCCGGCTACCGAGTCCCGCAGCAAGTTCTGCGCTCGGCTTAGCCTACCCCGCCGTGGCCCCCGGGCTGGCGCCACTGTAGGCAAGGGCCGCAACAGGCTCGAAACATCAGCAACCCTTTTGACCTGCTTGACGCTGTGCGCCATGCTTGAAACCCTCGGTCAAGATGGTCAGCTCTGAAATCCCGGACAGCACCGCTCCGTCGTCGCCGCGACGGATCATCAAGCGTTACTCGAATCGCAAGCTCTACGACACCAAGGGCTCGAGCTACGTCACGCTGCTTCAAATCGCGGAGATGATCCGAGAGGGTGAAGACGTGCAGATCATCGACAACGCGACGAAGGAAGACAAAACCGACGTCACGCTGGCGCTGATTATTTCCGAAGAGCTCAGGACCAAGCCGCGCGGTATTCCGCTGTCGACGCTCAAGGCGCTGATCCGGAACAAGGGCGAGAAGATCCTGACCCAGCTCCGTGAGGGGCCGATCGGCAAGCTCATACCCACCAAGGACGGAGAGGGCGAGCCAGTCATGGCGCCCATCTCGTCCGTCCCACCGCCCCGAGAGGAGGACGAGTTGTCCCAGAGTAAAGAAGGCAAGGGTCTTCGAGCCACACTGGAACAGTGGCAATCCACGATTGATGAGCGAATTCGCGCAGTTTTACCGAATTTCGCAGCCTTTCGTGACCTCGAACAGGAAGTGAAGCGGCTTTCAGAACGGCTGGAAAGCCTAGAGCGGAACCTGCCAAAACCTCCGGAGAACCGGGAATAGCAAAGCCCGGGTCCCGGTTGCTGGAATGACACCATGAGCCGCAAAGCCAGCATCTCGACGCGGGAGTTCGAGACCGAAGCCATCGCGCAACTCAGCGCGTTGCTCGGCGTCGCCTCCCGGCTGACACGGAACACGGCCGACGCCCAAGACCTAGTGCAGGACACCCTGCTGAAGGCCATGCGCGCGCGGGACCAGTTCGAGTCCGGCACGAACATGCGCGCCTGGCTGCTGCGTATCCTGACCAACACGTTCATCAACCGCTATCGCCGCGGTGGTCTCGAGCGCAACGTGCTCGACGGCCCCGACGCTGACCCGCTAGCCGACGGCTGGATCAGCGCGTCGACCATGGAGTCGATGCGCGATCCGGAATCGCAAGCCTTGCGCCCGATGCTGGAGCAAGAGATCAAGCGCATCTTGGACGAGCTACCCGAAGAGTTCCGCTTGGCCGTCGTGCTGTCGGACGTCGAAGAGCTGTCTTACAAAGAAATTGCCGACATCATGAATTGCCCAATCGGCACCGTGATGTCACGCCTGCACCGCGGTCGGCGCCTGCTCAAGGGTCGGCTGTATGAACACGCGCGAGCCATGGGCATCGTGGGCCCAGAAGCGCTGGTGGGCGACACCTCTGAGAAACAGGAACCAGTTACTAATCTGGCCCAATACCGCGAGAAGCGAGTGTCGCGCTCATGACCAGTACCGCCGCCGCCCATAGCTCCTGCCGCCAAATCGCACCCTTGCTCGAAGCCTTCGGTGACGAAGAGCTGACCTCCGACAAGTTGCTCGAGGTGGAGCAGCATTTAGTCGACTGCACGACGTGCACCGAGCGCGTGCGTCTCAATCAGTCGCTGCATCTCAGCTTGCGCAGCGCAGTGCGCAGCGCAGCTCCGGTAAGTGCATCGTTCGAAGAGCGCATCGCTGCTGCTCTTCGCGCCGAGGCGGCCCGCGAGGAAGTGATCGACGGAGCCATCCTGCACGAAGCCGTTCACTCGCGCATGCTGTCCTGGCGCACAGTGGTCCCCGTCGCGGCCGCTGCCGCGTTGACGCTGGTCTGGGCTGGCTCCGCCGGCAAGCAGCAAGCGCAGAACACCAACGGCACGGCGTATGCCCAAACGGACACCGCCGACCAACTGCTGGAAGAGCTCGTCGACCAGCACATGAATGCGCGTCGTCCGCAGGTGACCGAAGCCTCCATGCTGACGCAGTTCGAGCCAGAAGTAGGCGTCCCGCTCACCCTGCCTAGCCTCAAGGACTACGGCGCGCGTTTCGAGGGCGGCAGCGTGGTGCCCGTGAGCAACCAGCACGCAGCCTCGCTCCGCTACATGATGGGCGGCCATCGCGTCACCCTCTACGTCTACAACTCCTCGCGCGTTCCAATCGAGACCCGCCTCAAGCCCATCACTGTGCGCAACGAGCCCGTGTACGTCGGCAGCCGCCGCGGTGTGAGCATCGCCGCAACCGAGCATCGCGGAGTGGGTTACGCCATCGCGGCTGACTTGAATGATGACGAGAGCGCTGAGTTGGTAGCTGCTGTTTACTGACGCGTGTGCACGAGCTTGCGAGCGTCTGGTGCTCGCTAGTTTTTTGTGTATGAGCTGCGCACGCTGCGCTGCGACTTTCGTGAGCGGGTGAAACAGCAGGCGCCCGGGTTCGCCGGTTCTACACCTTCGGGTATCGCGAAGCGCGTTCGTAGGTCTCCATCTCATTCGTTGATCGCGATCTGACGCGCTTCGTGATCCCCGACGGGGGAGTCTTCCAAGACTTGTCGCTCGTTTTAGTTCCGGGAATGCGGCTGAGCTGCTTGGCGCGCGCTTAGGCGCGAGGTGTGCTGCGCTGCGCGCCACCGGGGCAGGCGGCTGAGCTGGCGCCGAGGAGACGGCCGCAGACCGCGATTTCAAGTTTGTGCCGTGACGACCGCGTTCGAGGTCGGCGGGATGTGACGCCGAAGGCTATGACGGCCGCGCCGTGTCGCGTGACCATCAAAAAAAGAACGCGCTACTTGGTTTGGGCGCTGCCGTGTTTGCGGGGGTCAGCGGCAGCGCTGACGCCGCTGTCGTCGATCGCAATCACTTGCACCGCACTGGTGTTTTCGGGCACTTCGGCGACGATTTCGCCACGCCAAGCGAGGTCTGCTTTTAGCGCATCGGAAGCGCCCGCTTCGAGGCGCAAGCTCGGGCCCGACGTCGGCACTTGAAAGCGCGGCAGATTGACGAGCGCTTCGGGTGAGAGACCGAAGGCGAGCCGCGCCAGCAAGAGTTGAGTCACGTTGCTGGCGATCAGTTGGCCGCCGGAGCCGCCGAGCGCGAACACGACTTTGCCGTCTTTCACGACGAGCGTCGGGGTCATGCTCGAGATTGGTCGCGCGCCCGCGCGGGGGCGATTCGGGCTTTGCTCGAGGCCAAACGGTTGAACGTCCTTTTGCCTGGCGAAGTCGTCGAGCTCGTCGTTGAGGACGATGCCGCTCTTGGCACCACTGAGCTTGGCGCCGAACGCGGTATTCACTGTGGTCGTGATCGAGGCCACGTTGCCCTCTCGGTCGACCACGAGCAAGTGGTGCGTGCCGTGCTCGTTCTCCTCGAAGCGTGGCAGCGCGTGCGTCCGCTCACTCGAAATTGTGCGTTTTCGTGCGGCAATTCGTTTGGGGTCGAGCAACGCGTCGATGTCTACCTGCTCGAAGTCCGGGTCGCCAAGGAAGCGCATGCGATCGGAGAGCGCGCCGCGCATGGCTTCAGCGACCATGTGTTGATACGCACCGCTGCCGAGCGCCAGATGCTGCAGCTCGGCCTTCGAAAACGTGCCCAGTGTCTGCGCGACCATCAGGCCGCCGGCAGATGGCACGGGCATCGTGTACACGTCGTAGCCTTCCCAGCTGACGTGAATGGGCTTCCGCTCGATCGGACGATAGTCGCGCAGATCGCTTGCGCTGAGCGCGCCGCCTTTACTCTTCGCGGTTGCGATCAGATCCTGGCCCAGCGCGCCTTCGTAGAATGGGGTTACCCCCTGGTTGGCAATCTGCGTGAGGCTACGGCCAAGCTTCGGGTTTCTTGTCTCCTTTCCGGCGGCAACCGCCAGCCCGCCGGGGAAAAACACACTGGCGATATTCGGATCAGTCCGGGCGACCTTTAGCCACGAAGACGCGAGCACGCTGCCCAGATGCGGACTGACGACGAAGCCCGTCTGTGCGACGTGCGCGGCGGGCAGCACGACATCACGCCATTTGTGTTTGCCGAAGGCGTGCTGCAGTTGATACAGCCCCGCGAGCTCCCCGGGCACGCCGCTGTAGCGCGCACGCTCGTCTGCCTTGAAGGGGCGAGCTTCGAACGCCGCCGCGTCAATTGCTGCGGGCGCGCGCTCGCGAAAATCGAGCACGTAGGGCTCGCGCGATGCAGCGCGCCACAACATCGCAAAGCCGCCGCCACCGAGACCGCACGAGCTGGGCGTGACGACACCCGAAACCAAGACCGCGCGCACGATCGCGTCGACCGCGTTGCCACCTGCCGCGAGCTCGGCCATGGCCTCGTGCGTCGCCGTCTCGTTTTCGGTCGCAACCGCAAGGCGCGCTGTGCGCCCTTGGGCGTAGCCCCCGGGGGCAGTCAGCGCGAGACCGAGGGCGCAAGATGCGGCAAATAGCGGAATCGCGAGCGGCGAGCGCGACGCGCGCCTCAGACGCGAATCGACGGCTCTTTTCTGCAGGGCGCGAGGCATCGCCGGCACTCTAGCAAATTGTGACGGGCTTTCGTTTGCCCCGCTGCCGCTTACTATGTGAGATTTGCGCACCGTGCGCTTTCTATTCGTAATGGACCCGGCCGAAACAATGACGGCCGACAAAGACACGACCTTCGCCTTCATTCGTGGCGCCATGGCGCGCGGCCACGAGTGCCTGCACTGCCTGCCGCGCGAGGTCTCCAATGAAGGGCGCGAAGTGTTTGCAACTGCCCGCAGGCTAACCGTCAGCGAGCGCGCCCCGCACGTCACCGTGGGTGTGGACGAGCGCGCCGCGCTAGCGCAGCTCGACGCAGTGTTCGTGCGCAAGGATCCGCCCTTCGACGCCGCATACTTGTATCTGACGCAGCAGCTCGACATGGTCAAAGACCGCGTGTTCGTGATGAACGACCCTCGCGGCGTGCGCGACGCCAACGAGAAGCTGTTCGCGTTTCAATTCGTCGAATTCATGCCGCGCTCGCTGGTCAGCGCGGACCGCGCTCAAATCATCGCATTCGTGAGCACCGTGGGCGGGACCGCAGTGCTCAAGCCGCTCGACGGCGCGGGGGGCTCCGGCGTGGTCGTGCTCACCGCGGGCGATCGCAATGTGCGCTCGATGGTGGACATCATGACCATGGAGGGCAAGCGCCTGGCCATGGTGCAGGAGTACCAACCCGCGATCCGCCAGGGCGACAAGCGCGTGCTCTTGCTCGACGGCGAGCCGCTCGGTGCCATTCTGCGCGTGCCGCGCGAGGACGACGTGCGCGCCAACATTCACGCGGGCGGCCAAGTCGTCGCTTGCGACCTGACGCCTCGCGAGCTCGAGCTCGTCCGCTCGGTCGCGCCCAAGCTGCGCGAGTACGGGCTGTGGTTCGTGGGCCTCGACTTGATTGGCGAAAAGCTGATCGAAGTGAATGTCACGAGCCCGACTGGCATCCAGGAGCTCGGCCGCCACCAGGGCAAACGCCCGGAAGAAGACGTCATCGCTTGGGTCGAGAAGCGCGCGTTCCGGCGTTGAAAACTTGTCCCAATCGCCCAGAGTGCGTTAGCCGAAGGGCATGGCCAGGAAGTGCGAGCTGTGTACGGCGCTGAAAACGCGCTGGTCGGCGTCCGAACAAAACCCCAAGCCCCCGAAGCTGCGCCGCGTGCTGGTCGAGGAGCGCGTGGTCGTGCTGTGCGAGCTGCACGCCGCCAAGGTGCGTGCGCAAGCGCCGGCGAGCATCGCCGAGTTGCGTCAGTCCTTCCAAGAGCGGCGCGGTATGCGCTCTTTGCTCGAGCGCCGAGCACCGGCTGATCGCCGAGCGTTCCCGGCGCGTCCCGAAGGTCGACGCGCGTCCGCTGGGCGCCGCGCCAGCGACCGTAGCGAGTGATAGCGTAGCCCGGTGAGCGAACGGGCGATCCACGTCGGCGTGCTGGTGTCCGCCATCGCGCTGGCCGCCTGGGTGTTCGGCGCGCACGCACACAACGGCTCACCGAGCGCGCAGAGCGCCGCGGGCGCAACGTCAAGAGGCACGCCGTCGCCGCTCTCCGTCCTGCCACCGGGCTCCGCATTCGTGCTCGACGCAGACATCGCGCGGCTCGAGCAGGCGCCGCTCGGCGCATTTTTGGCCGAGCGCCTAGGGCACTTGGGTCGCGCCAGCGATCTCGGCAAGCTGTGCGGGTTCGATCCTCTAGCGCGTCTGGCGCAGCTCGTGCTGGCAGTGCCCGCCGCTGGCGAAGCCGCGCGAGAGCACGCCGAAGACTTCGGCATCGTCGCTACCGGCCGGTTTTCTGCGGCAGAAATCACGCACTGCGCGAATGCGGCGATCGCCCAGCGCGGCGGCCAAGCGACGCTCAGCGCACTCGGAAGCTTCAGCTCGGTGCGCGACCGCAAAGGCAGCGGCGGCGAGGTCGCAGCAAAAGACGGACTATTGGTCGTCAGCGGCGGCAGCTATTTTCGCGAATTGCTGGACGCCGCCGACGGCAACGGACCCGCGCGTGAACACGAAGACGCACGTGACGCGCGCCACGCTGCGCTCCGTCGCGCGCTTGGCTCAGGCGACATCGTAGCCACCTGGTTGCTGTCGGACGGCTGGTTCGAGCGCGTTTCGGGCGACAGCAGCGCGCGCTTGTCACCCCTTGGCGCCGTCAAAGCGTTGGGCGCGCGGTTGATCGTCACGAGCGACGTCCGCGTGTCCGTGTTGCTCCAGTGCGCGGACGCTGACGGCGCGGCCCGCGTCGCGTCTCTGATCGCAGACATGCGCACTTCGCTCGGCTCGCTCGCGTTTGCGCGCGCGCTCCGCGACGCAGCGGGGCGCATCGAGCTGAGCCCGGCGGGCGCCGAGCTTCGGCTGTCCCTGACACTCAGCCAAAACGACCTCGCGGCCCTGTTCGACGCACTCTCCGGGCCGTAGACGCGGCGCGCCTCGGGCGCTATGAGCCTCCCAACATGTGGATTCACCGCCTCGCGCGCCTCACGACCGTGCTGCTCGTCGCTTTGCAGGTCGCGGGTTGCGCGACGCCGCCCGCGAGCGCGCCGCTCGCAAAACCGGCCACCGCAAGCGGCCCGCAGCCGCTCGAGCTTGCCACAAGGACCAACGATCACGCGCCGCAACCGAGCTCGGACGCGCTGCCGGTCAGCGCGGACGACGCGGTCTGGGGCTCGCCAACCGCACCGGTCACCATCCTCGAGTTCTCTGATTTGCAATGTCCGTTTTGTGCGCGCGTTCACCCGACGGTAAAGCAGCTCGAAACGAAGTACGGGCCGAACCAACTACGCATCGTGTTCAAACACAATCCGCTACCGTTTCACCCCAACGCTCGCCCCGCCGCCAAAATCGCGGACGCAGTGCTGCGTCAAGGCGGGTCGCGCGCGTTCTTTGCGTTCCTGGATCTCGCATTCGCGGAGCAACCGAAGCTCAGCGACGAAGCGCTCACTGATTGGATCACGCGCGTCGGCCTCGACGCTACGGTCGTGATCCAGCGTGCTGAGCTGCAAGAAACCGCAGACAAAATCGACCGCGACGTGGCTTTGGCCGGCAAAATCGGCGCCAACGGCACACCCGCCTTTCGCATCAACGGCAGCACGCTGGTCGGCGCGCAACCCATCGACGCCTTCACCAGCATCATCGACGCTGAGCTCGCAGCCACCTCGGAGCTGCTGAAAAAGGGGACCCCGCCGAACGCTCTGTACGGCGCTCGCGTCGCCGCAAACTTCACGCCTGCCAAGCCCGAGACAAACGACGAGCCTGAAGAAGACCTGAGCATCTGGAAGATGCCAGTCAAAGGCGCGCCGGTACTCGGCGCCAAGGATGCGCTAGTGACGATTGTCGAGTTCTTCGATTACCAGTGTCCGTACTGCCGCCGCGTCGAAGCGACGATCGCCGAGCTGCTCACACGCTACCCGAAAGACCTGCGCGTCGTACTGCGGCAGAATCCCCTGCCGTTTCACGCGCGCGCGCTCCCGGCTGCCAATCTGGCGCTCGAAGCTCGAGCCGAAAAGGGCGACGCGGGCTTCCTCGACGCCAATCGCGCGCTGTTCAGCGACGCGCACAGCAAGCTCGAAGACGCCGACCTGCTGGCCATCGGCAAACAGCTAAAACTCGATGAAAAGCGGCTTCAGTCCGCGATCACGAGCAACACGCACTCGAGCGAGATCGAAGCGGACGCCGACCTGGCCAGTGATTTCAAGGCTTCGGGCACGCCCTACTTCTTCATCAACGGGATGCGCCTTTCGGGCGCTCAGCCGATCGAGAATTTCGTGACCGCGATCGACGCACAACTCAAAGTCGCAAGCTCACTCGTCGCGGCAGGCACGCCCCGCGCCGCTGTCTACGACGAGATCATGAAGCGCGCCAAGGAGCCGGATGCGCCGGAACAGAAGACGATGCCCGCCCCCACCGCCGAGAACCCGACGCGCGGTCCGGCAAACGCGCCCATCGTGATCCACGAGTTCGCGGATTTTCAGTGTCCGTTCTGTGGTCGCGTCGAAACGACACTGAGCGAGCTCGAGAAGGCGTTCCCCGGTAAGCTGCGGTGGGTCTGGCACGACTACCCGTTGCCGTTCCACGAACACGCGCGACCGGCAGCGCTGGTCGCCCGCGAGGCACGAGCCGAAAAGGGCGATACCGCGTTTTGGAAGATCCACGATCTGATGTTCAAGGATCAGGGCATCGACGGCGCGCTCGGCGTCGAGATGTTCGCCAAATACGCCAGAGAGCTGCAGTTAGACCCCGCGCGCCTCAGCTCCTCCCAAAGCGACGGCCACTTCGACTCGGTGCTCGAGGACGACCAGAAGCTCGCCCAAAGCGCAGGCATCAACGGCACTCCTGCCTTCGTGATCAACGGCTACTACTTGTCCGGCGCACAACCGCTGAGCGCATTCAAGCGCCTGGTCCGTTACGCGTTGGCGCACCCACAAACCAAACCGGCGCAGCTCGCCGCGCCCGCGAAGCACTGAGACTAGAGCATCACTCCGGCGACGCAAGCCACGAGGCACGTCGCCAGCAGACCGCCGAGCATTGCGCGGAACGCGAGGCGCGAAGTGTCGGCGCGCGTTCAGGGGCGAGCCCCGAGTAGCCGCCGATCTGAATGCCGATGCTGCCGAAGTTCGCGAAGCCGCACAGCGCGTAGGCCGTGATCACCCGCCCGCGCTCACTCAGCCAATGCGGGTCACTGGCCAGCATTTGGACCATGTGCGAAGTACGCCACGAACTCGTCCAAAACCGTCTTTTGGCCCAACAACTGCGCGACTTTCGTAACGTCGGAGCCAGGCACGCCCATCACCCAGGCCAACGGAGCGAAAGCCCAGCTGAAGATTTGCTCGAGGCTCAGCGGGTACCCGACGAGGCCGCCAAAGTAGCCCAGAGCCGCGTTCAGCATCGCCGTCATCGCCAGAAACACGATCAGCATGCCGCCCACATTGACCGCGAGCTGAATGCCGTCGCTCGTACCCTGCGCGAGCGCATCGAGCACGTTCTCGCTCGCACTCGGGATATTGACACTCGCTTCGCGCGTCGCGTCCACGTCCGCTGTCTCCGGCAGCATCCGCTTGGCGATCACGAGCGACCCCGGCGCGCTCATCACGCTGCACGCGATCAAATGGCCCGCGATGCCCGGCACCGCCGAACCGAGCATGGCGACGTAGGCCGCGAGCACGCCGCCCGCGGTAGTCGCAAAGCCAGCGACCATGCACGCATTGAGCTCGGACACGCTCATTTTAGCCAAATAGGGCTTGATCACCAGCGGCGCTTCGGTCTGCCCGACGAACACGTCCGCAATTGTGGAGAAGGTTTCGGCGCCGCTCGTCCCGAGCACGTGACAGGAAGCGGCCCATCTTCTCGATCACGAACGGCATCACGCGCAAGTGATAAACCAGTGACATCAACGCCGAGAAAAACAGAATCGTCGGCAAGACCTGGAACGCGAAGATCACCCCGAACGACTGCGGGTCCGTCGCTAAGCGACCGAACACGAAGCCCGCACCGTCGCGGCTGAACGCGAGCAGGCGGTCCACGCCGTCATTGGCCAACAAGAACAAGCGATTGGCCGGAGTGCGCAGCACGATCAGCGCGAACACGATCAGAATCAAGAGGCCGCCGCCCACCGTGCGCAGCTTCACCAAGCGACGCCGGCCCTTCGGGCAGACCGCGAACGCTAGTGACATCATCACCAGCATCCCGAACGCGCTGACCGCCCGTTCGCCGACGAAAGAGCCTACTTCTCGGTCTTCCCGAGCAGCTCAGGCAGCGGGCTCGTGCTCTGACCGAGCCGCGCGACGCTGTCCAAGTGGTGCATCAGGAAATTGCGATTGTCCGTGATCGAAAGGTTTTGCATCTCGAGCGCGCCAATACGATCGGCGGGCGAGAACGCCGGATCAAGGACGCGCTCCATGGACAGCTTCTCGGGCGCGTAGGCCATATACTCGGCCTGCGTCTCGAGGATTGAGTAGTCGTCACCGCGGCGAAGTTGGAGTGTGACGCTGCCGCTGACGCTCGGCGCGATCCAACGGGTCAAGCCGTCCTTCAGCATCATCGCTTCCGGGTCGAACCACTTGCCTTCGTACAACACGCGGCCCAAGCGGCGCCCGAGCGAGAAGTACAAGTCGAGCGTGTTTTCGTTGTGCACCGCAGACAGCAAGCGTTCGTACACGATGTGCAGCAGCGCCATGCCGGGCGCCTCGTAGATGCCGCGGCTCTTGGCGTCGATCACGCGGTTCTCGATCTGATCGCTCATGCCCAGCCCGTGACGGCCACCGACACGATTGGCTTCCAACATCAAATCAATCAAGCCGCCGAAGCGCTTGCCATTGATGCTAACCGGGAAACCGTTTTCGAACGCAACGGTCACGTCTTCCGGGGCGACCGCGGTGTCGCTCTTCCAATGCGCCACGCCCATGATCGGCTGCACGATGTGCATGCCCTTGTTCAGGTGCTCGAGATCCTTGGCCTCGTGCGTTGCGCCAAGCACGTTGGCGTCAGTGCTGTACGCCTTCTCGGTGCTCATCGTGTATGGGCGACCGATCTTCTTCAGGTACTCGCTCATCTCCGTCCTGCCACCGAAGGCGTCCACGAACTTCTGATCCAGCCACGGCTTGTAGATCTTCAGGTTCGGGTTGGTCAGGATGCCATACCGATAGAAGCGCTGAATGTCGTTGCCCTTGTGCGTACTGCCATCGCCGAACACGTGCACGTCGTCCTCGCGCATGGCGCGGATGATGGCGGTGGTGGTGACAGCGCGACCGAGCGGCGTCGTGTTGAAGTACTTCTTGCCGCCGCAAGACAGGTGAAACGCGCCGCATTGAATCGCGACCACGCCTTCGCGCGCCATCGCTTCGCGACAATCGACCAAGCGCGCAAGGACCGCGCCATGCTCGAGCGCGATCGGCGGAATCGTCGCCGGATCGGCTTCGTCGGGTTGCGCGAGGTCGGCGGTGTAGGCGTACACCTTCATGCCGTTCTCGCTCAGCCAAGCGACGGCACAGCGCGTGTCCAGACCACCAGAAAAAGCGATCCCGAGTCGAGTCCCGGCGGGCGGGAGTGTGCGGTAAATGCGGCTCATAGCGCGCAGGGCGTAGCACGAGCGCCCGCGCGGGGACATGGCCGGCGAGCTTCCACTAACCGGCTATGGCTTTTTCAGAGCGAGCGGGCCGTCACATCGTCGCGGGGTCGGGGGGGTCCGCGGTCGTCATCGTGGCTCCCGGAACCGGCGACCCGACGGTGACGACCACGGTCGTGGCACGGAGCAGCTTCTTGTTCTCGCCCTCGACCTGCACGTGGTCTGTGCCTTGATCCACGATCTCGATGGCGATTTCCAGGGCGATCGTCGCGGGTTCTCCGGTGCGGAAGCCGAAGTCGACGCCGGTCAAACCGGCGATGACTGCCGGGATATACGGGGCGACGAGCGGGTCGTTGTACGACCGGTTCTGCACGTTGAACGCGTGGTTCGCGTAAACCGGCAGTGGGTCGGTCATCATCGAGCCGTCGTCCTTGGCGCCATTGGGCAAGGGCGGTGGATTTTTGATCATCGCCATCACGGTCGCAAAATCGATGGCCATCTCGTTCATGTCGTCGAACGTGAACGTGCCGTGACGGCGCGATGACTCCCCAGCGCTCGCCGGATCGAGCACATAGTAATGATCGATACCCGATAGGTTCGGCTCGAACTTCTGCACCTGGGCGTTCGCGAGCTGCATACCCGGGTAATAGCGTCCGAACTCGTTCCAAGGATCGACCAGGATCTCGACGGCGTGACCATCCTTCGGATCCAAGTTGCTGAGCGTCCAGGTCAGCTGCACCTTCACGTCTTGGTTCGTGATCCAGGGTGTCTTTCCGTATGGCTCGACGTCCTTGCCGAGCCCTTTGGATTGCGTCGCGTCGGGTTGCAAAATCGGAAACTGCAGGCCGCGCTTGACCTCGAACAGCTTGGTCTGGCCGTCGTCGAAGATTGGCGGCGTGTTCAGCGTCAGCCCCACCTCGGACGGTTGCAGATTCCGATCTTGCCCACTGGAACCGCAACCGACAGCGCACACACAGCACGCCACAGCGACTCCAAAGGCCGTCGCCCGGGGGCCGAGAACCCCCGCCAAGGGGCGCACTGCCCCCGCCACGGCCCGCGAGAAATACCGGTATTTTCGGATCATTTTAGGACTCGTTCCGCAAGGACCCAACAGAAACCCACAACTATGCCAGCCCCGTGCCACGGCCCTTGGCCGCTCAGCCCTTTGAAGCCTTGAATGCGAACGGGAAGCTCGAGTTCGTCGACTTGTCAGCGGTCGGAAACACCAAGCGGTTGAAGGTACGGAGCACGCAGCCCTCGACGCGCGGGTTGTTCAGCGATGAGCCCGTGATGCTGGCGTTCGAGACCGACCCACCCGGGCTGATGCTAAAGCTCACTCCTACATTGCCCTTGAGCGTCGGGTCATGCGCGGCCGCGATCTCGTAGCAAGCGCGGAACGCGCCCATGCGCGAGGCAACGACGCGCAAGATCTGCGAAGGCGAGAGCCCTTGTCCGGGAGGTGCCGCATCTTTACCAGCAACCTTGTGCTCGCCGCCGCCCGGACCATTGCCGCTGCCCGAGCCATCACCGCCGCCGAGGCCACCTTTGCCGTTGCCGCCCAGACCGCGACCGCCGGGACCACCGGAACCGGAGCCGAAGCCGCCGCCTTTGCCGGGGCCCCAACCGGTATCCAGCGTACCTGAGCCAAAGGGGACGCCGCCGGGTTGATCCCCGCCGCCTGCGTTGCCGGTGCCTTTGAGCCCCGTGCCGCTACCCGCGCCGAGCACGATTTGATCGGAGCGCAAGCCGCCGAGCGCGTCCGCGACCGAGCTGATCGTGCCGAGTGTCTTCTTCACTTCGTCGCCGACGTCGCTCGACAACGCTTCGGACATGCCGCCGAGCCCCGCGCGGATCTCGCCGGTTTGCTTGGTGTTGTCTTCTTTGCCGTTCTTGCCGAGCTTGCCTTCGGCGCCGGCGATCTTCTTACCGCCGCCTTGTTCCTTCTTGTCCTTGGCGCCCGGATCTTTGACGCCCGAGCCCTTGTCCTCTTCCTTGCCCGTGTCCGGTGTCGGCGGGGGCATCGGCTCTTCCTTCAAGTTGAACTGCAGCTCGAGCTCCTGCTGAGTCGTG
>DATCFJ010000575.1:0-2485 GCA_036509605.1 Polyangiaceae bacterium
CCTCACGCTCTGCCGCGAAAATCATCGTTTCACCGATCGGATCCTGCCACTGGGCAGCTTTCAGGCTCACTCCGTCACCCGATGCACGCAGGGACCAACCGACCGTCGCGTTCGACAGAGTCCCGTCCGCTTCGCGCTGCGCCTTGAGGCAGTGGATGTCCTGCTCGATTGCGTGCTCTGCGGCCCAGCGGTAGGCGGAGTTCTCACGCGGCTCGACGCCACTCGCCACCGCGTCAATCGCCGCGGACACCGCAAGCTCCTCAGCCGGCGAATCAGCACGAACGAACAGTGCGCAGATATGATTCGGGTAATGAACCTCTTGGTGGAAATTGCTGGTGTACGAATACTCGGTCAGGATCAGTTGTCGCACCTGACGCCCATCCGGCATCGTGACGTAGCCAATCCCAACGAAGCGGCGGCCGCGAAGCGAGGTCGCGGGCACAGCTGTGCCCCGCTCGTATGCAAGCGTGGCGGCAGCAACGCCTTTTCCAAACTCGGCTGAGGCCGTCTGCGCCTTGCTTGCCTCGCTTGTCGGGTCGACCACGGCCCTCGGAGCGCGGTGCGGCGTGGCTGATGACCAGCTTGGAGAGGTTGGGGCGGTGGCCGCGAGCACGCTGCTCGACGGGGGGCGCGCAGCCTCTGGCTCGCAACCGACCAGAGCCAGCGTCCACCCCGCATGCCAGGCGACGGGCCAGTGTACGCGAAGTGCCTTCATTCTCCGCAAGATACTCGAGACGCGGAGGCGGTGCCTGCGCGATCGATTCCCGAGTCCAGGTGGGCCTGGCGCGGCTATAAAGGTGGACAGTGATTCCGAGCGACAAGCAGAGCTCGCTCGCTTTGCCAACTGACGTCCGGCGCGCTCTCCGTGTCATGGAGCAAATCGACATCGCGCGAAATGCGGGGCGCGTTCAGCCATTCGTTCAACGCCGCACACCTAGCAAAGTGAGCATTGGCTCGCCACCGATGCTACGACGGGCTCACGCTCCTGGTCGACGAGCAGGCGGACCCCAGTGTGCACGTGCGGCTGGGGCACTAGAAACGCACTAGAGCCAAATCCCAGCCTTGGAGCTCCCGCCCAACGAACGGCGGCAGCGCTGCAGCCCTATGCCACCGCGGCGTCCCTCGTCTCGTGGAAGAAAATCGGGCAACATGAGGGTCACCATGAAGCCATCGCCGTGGAGACGGCTGCGCGGCTGCGCGGCGGCATTGGCTGTCGCCGTCGGACTGAGTGCGTGCTCCGGGCCGCGGCCGCCGCTGCCCGAAAGGCCGCGCCAAACCAGGCTAACCAAACCTTCCGCGGTCGCAGCTCCGAGTAGCGCGCCTTCCCCGGCGCCATCACCCGCGTCGACTCACGACTCGGCTTTCGAGCGTCACGTCGCGGAGCTTGAGCACGCCCTCAATGTGTTTGACAGCGCTGTCGCTACGAATCAAGTGCCCCCGAGCCGGTTTAGCGTCACGCAGCTGGAGCGCCGTACAAGGCGGCCTTTCCCCGCGGCGGCATACGACCATGTGCTCGTATTCATCGATTGGGCCGATTGGGGTCCAACGATGACCTTCAACGAGCCAGGTCCGGTCTGTGGCGCCCTGACCGACACGGGAACGCTCGCTCCATCGGCGGTTCTTCCGGGTGTGCCGGTTAGAGATGATCATGTAGCGGATTTGCTCAAGCTGATCAACGCACAGCCTTTGAACCACAATCCGAAATACGGGTTCTGCCGAGGTTGCTCCGCCCCCGTCATTCGTACGTTTTTTATGACGCCGGCAACTCACCCGTTGCAGTCCTCGTCGTGGCGCTCGATTTGAGCGAGTGGTGGTCGTATCCGGACATCGGACACAATGCAGCGCACCTCGGAAGCGCGACGCCCGATTTCCGCGAGAGATATAGCGCGCTCTGCGAACGTATTGGAAGCGGCCTCTGTTTCTATCACGACTCGGACTACACCGCGCGGGTCTTCAGCGCGCGGGCGGATCGGCATCCCGAGCCTGCCACGCCGTTTGGGCCGCGACGGTACCAACCGTCGCCTTTGAGTTACGTTGTCGTGGCTACTTCGCTCCTCCGCCGCAGGATCGTTGAAGATTTCGAGAGTGACAAGGGCTTGAAAATGTAGCTCGTCTCGGCGCAGATCGGTTTCGTGCTCGCTGGTGTCATCGCCAAATTGCAGACTGTCTTCGCCCGTGCGGCGAAGGCTGTTCGCGAAGCGCTGCGACCGCGCCCGTGCTCTGTCGTTGCCGGGCCGGCGGCTGACTTGCTGCGCTCCCGCTCCGAGCTGGTGGCCGAGAACGCTCTTCTACGGCAGCAACTCATCGTTGCGGCAAGGAAGGTGAAGAAACCAGCTTTCCAACGACATGAGCGCGGCCTGATCACCCTGCTCGCGGCCGTTCTGCCGAGGTGGCGCGACGCGCTGCTGCTCGTGAAGCCCGAGACGGTGCTTCGCTGGCACCGCGAAGGCTTTCGTTTGCTGTGGCGTTGGAAGTCTCGGTCGAC
>DATCFJ010000576.1:0-3876 GCA_036509605.1 Polyangiaceae bacterium
CTTTTGATCGACGGTGGGGGGTTCGTGGGGAGTCCGGTGGACCCCGGAAAGGCCGTGGTCTTGCCCGTCCTGCGTGCGCGCCGGCGGACGCGCGTGGAGATCGTGGTTCTCAGTCATCCGCATCCGGATCACTTCACGGGCTTGGCCAGCGCCCTGCAGGAGCTAGACGTTGGTGAGCTCTGGGACACAGGCCAAGGCGAGGCGGAGGGCGCCGGCCCCGTCTACGCTGAGTTACTGCGCTCGCTGCGCGCGCGCGGCGTGCCGATTCGCCACCCGGCTGAGCTGTGCGCCGCTCCGCGAGTTTTCGGCGGGGCCGTGCTGCGCGTTCTCGCCCCGTGTCCATCGTTTACGCCGCACCGCGGCGCAAACGACAATTCCATCGTGATCTCGATCGCCTATGGCGCGCGCCGCTTTCTGTTCACCGGTGACGCCGAGCGCGAGGAGGAAGCGGAATTGCTCGCGGCGCACGCCGCGGATTTGCGTGCGGACTATCTCAAGGTTGGCCACCACGGCAGCCGCACCTCGACGAGCGAAGCGTTCTTGTCGTTAGTATCGCCGGCTTTGGCGACGCTCTCGTGCGGCGTGAGAAACCGCTTCGGCCACCCACACGGGCAGACAGTAGAGCGCTTGGCGGCTCACGACATCCGAACGCTCCGGCTGGATCGCAGCGGGTCGGTGGTCGTTACGACGGATGGTCAGTCGCTCACGGCGCGCGCCGCGCGTGTTCCGCTGTGAGCCCTTGCCGCGCCGGCGCGTCTACGAGACACTCGGTCGGGTGAGCGCGTTTTCGCCGCCGGAAGTTCGAGAGCTGATCAGCGAGACGCGCATCCAGGCGCGCGTTTCCGAGCTGGCCGCGCAGATCACGCGCGAATACGCCGGGCGTTCGTTGGTGTTGCTCAGCGTGCTCAAGGGTAGCTTCGTATTCACGGCGGATCTGGCGCGAGCCATCGCGTTGCCCATCCGCATCGAATTTCTGGGAGTGCGCAGCTACGGAGACGACACGAAGTCGAGCGGCGTGGTGCAGATCACTCAAGATTTGACGCGCCCTGTGGACGGCGACCACATCTTGCTGGTCGAGGACATCGTTGATACCGGGCTGACGCTGTCGTACCTGCGCGAGCAGCTTCGCTCCCGCAATCCCGCGTCGGTCAAAGTGGCGGCGTTGCTGCACAAGCCCGCGCGCGTCCAGCGCGAGGTCGAGATCGACTATCTGGGCTTCACAATCGACGACGTGTTCGTCGTCGGCTACGGCCTCGACTACGCGGAGCGTTACCGAAACTTGCCGTTTCTAGGCGTGCTCGACGCCTCGCACCCCGCCTCGAAGTAACCGCGCGGTCGCCAACCGAGTAGGCAGCGGCTGCGCGATCGCCAACCCGAGTGACGCAGAAACCTCGAGATTCTCGGGCGATTCGCGTGGCGTGGTATTTGCTGCCGGAGCTTACGCAATGAAGCTACTTGTCGTGTGGGTGGCGTTGACCGCGCTCGTCGCCTGCGGCGGGCGTTACGAGGACCCGGGTTCGGGCGGTGGCGCGGGGACGGGCGCACCAGCAGGGAGTGGGGCGGCCTCGGACAACGGCAACGGGTCCGACTCTTCGGGGTCGACAGTCACGTTGCCGAAGCACGATCTGGGTACGTGCACGCCTGGTTTCGAGCGCGCGACCAACCCAAGCCGTTCTTGCAACTGGTTGACGGAGGCTGGCGTCTGCTTCGACACGAAAGACGCTGCGTGTTCCTGCATTTGCCCGACCAACGCAGACAGCCTGTGCTTTAGCGGCTTCGACAACGGACCCGGCTCGGCGACGCTCGTGCATTGCAGCTGAGCGCGTTGGGGCGTCGTAGTTCCGCTTCGTTAGTCGCGTTCGCCGGGTTTCGCACTTGGCTCGGCGTCGGGATTTTCGCTCGGTTCTAAGCCGCGCAGACGACGCAGGCGTTCGCCGATCGCCTTTTCTAGGCCCTGGTTCGTCGGATCGTAGAAGCGCGCGCCCGCGATTTCGTCGGGCAAATAACTCTCGCCGGGAACGAAGCTGCCTTCGCGTTCGGGGGGATACTGATAGCCCTGACCGTAACCTTCGTCCTTCATTAGGCGCGTGACGGCATTGCGCAGCTTCTTCGGCACCGGCAAGGCGCCGCGGTCTTCGATGGCTGCTCGAGCCGCGCCGATCGCGCGCTTCACCGCGTTCGACTTGGGGCAGCTCGCCAGGTACAGGCAGGCGTGCGACAGCGGATAGATGCCCTCTGGCATGCCCATGCGCCGAAACGCGCCGTCCGCGTTCACAGCGACCTCGAGCGCGCGCGGATCGGCGTTGCCGACGTCCTCGCTGGCAAAGATCATCAGCCTGCGCAGCAAAAATAGTGGGTCGTCGCCCGCGTCGAGCATCCGGAAGAGCCAGTACAGCGCCGCGTCGGGGTCGCTGCCGCGCATCGACTTGATCAGGGCGCTGGCCACATTGTAATGCTCTTCGCCGGACTTGTCGTAAAGCAAGGTGCGCGCTTCGCCTGCGCGCTCGACGGTGCTTGCATCCAGCGTCAGCGCACCCTCCGGGAGCAGGGAGACCGCGACCTCAAGCAAGCCGAGGGCGCGTCGCGCGTCGCCGCCAGAGACTCTCGCGATCGCGTTCAAGGCGTCTGGCTCGGCGTGCACGTTGCGATCGCCGAGGCCGCGCTCGGAGTCCGTCAACGCTCGCTCGAGCAGCAGCACGATGTCCGTGTCCTTCAAACCGTCGAGCCGGAACACTCGGCAACGCGACAGCACGGCGGCATTCACGGAAAACGACGGATTTTCAGTGGTAGCACCGATCAGGGTCACCGTGCCGTTCTCGACGTGCGGCAAGAAAGCGTCTTGTTGGCTGCGATTGAAACGATGAATTTCGTCGACGAACAGCGTGGTCCCGCGACCTTGGTAAGCGCGTCGCTCGCGCGCGGCGTCGATGATCGTGCGCAGCTCTTGGACGCCGCCCAAGACCGCACTAAACGCTACGAACTCCGTCTTCGTGATGCGCGAGATCACGTGCGCCAAGGACGTCTTTCCCGAGCCAGGGGGGCCCCACAAGATCAACGACGGGACGCGGTCGCGTTCGATGGCATCGCGTAGCAGGCGGCCGCCGCGCAACAGCGCGTCCTGACCCAGTACGTCTTCGAGAGTGCGCGGCCGCATGCGTTCCGCTAGCGGCGGGGGGGGTGCGGCCATGTGCCCACGTCGCGCCGCTGCCTCGAGCAAGGTTGGCTCGCTAGTCGGAGGGCGAGCGCCACGCCGCGCCATCCTAGGCGCCCGCTTTCGGACGCTCGCCGAAAATCGCCGTGCCGACGCGCACGATCGTGGCGCCGGCGGCCACGGCGTATTCGAGATCTGCCGTCATGCCCATGCTTAGCTCGGGCAGGCGCGGAGCGCCGCCGTGCTGCTCGCGCAGTCGCACCAGCTCGTCGAAGTACGGCTTTGCGCCGCTCGGCTCGGCGGTATGCGGCGGGACGCACATCAGGCCCGAAAGTTTGAGGTGCTGTGCCGCGTCGAGCGCTGCCAAGACGTCTCGGAGCGCCCCCGGATTGCAGCCGCTCTTTTGCGCCTCCCCGCCGACATTGACCTCGACGAGCACCGCGAGCTTGGCTTCGGGGGTGGCGCGCTTGTCGAGCTCGCCCGCCAGCTCGACCGAATGCACGGTGTGAATCAACGTCGCGAGCGGCGCGACGACGCGCGCCTTGTTGCGCTGCAAGTGGCCGATCATATGCCAGCGCAAGTCGCTCAAATCGCTGAGCTCGGCGGCCTTTTTCTCGAGCTCTTGTACGTAATTTTCGCCGAAATCCCGCTGGCCTGCCGCATACGCGTCGCGGATCGCCGAGCTCGGCTGGAACTTCGATACGGCCACCAAGCGCGCGGCTCCC
>DATCFJ010000577.1:0-3982 GCA_036509605.1 Polyangiaceae bacterium
CAGCTCGATGAAACCGGCGCGGCCCCAGCTCCATCCAGCACGCCTCGCGCTCGGACCTGCTCCTGAGCGCAGAGGCAGCCGCGCGACCAGTGGGGGGCTTTCGTTTGATTGAGCACATCGAGGTCCGAGGCGTGACTCGCCTGTTCGGGGCGACGCCCGCGCTGCGAGCCGTGAGCACGCGCTTCGAAGCTGGCAGCATCACTTTTTTAGAAGGGCCGAACGGTGCCGGTAAGAGCACTTTGCTTGCCGTTATCGGTACCGTGCTCGCGCCAACCAGCGGTGACGTCGTGTACGCCCCGATCGGCTCGGATCTTGAGCTGGTTCGACCACACATCGGCTGGGTTGCACATGACTCTTTGTGCTACCGCGAGCTGAGCGCGCGCCACAACGTCGAGCTCGCGGCCCGCGTTTATGGCGTCGAAGTGGAGGGTGCTTGGGATCGCGTGGCAAAGCGAGTTGGCGCGGAGTCGCTCGCCGATCGCAGAGTGGGCACGCTCTCCCGTGGGCAGCGGCAACGCGTCGCGCTTGCGCGCGCGTTGGTACACGATCCCGCTCTTTTGTTGCTGGATGAGCCTTGGTCAGGCCTCGATCGCGCGAGCGCCGAGCGTCTGCAGGACGCGCTCATCGAGGAGCGCGCACGCGGCACGCTGGTGATTGTCGTCAATCACGCTGACGGCCTGGCTGAGCGCCTCGGAGCGCGTTGCGTGCGGCTCGAAAACGGGCGCGTCGTTTAAGGCTTCTAGGTCTGCCCGAGTAGCAAGGCCACGAGGGAGTCGACCCCTTGGTCATCACCGCGAGAGAGCACCGCGCTGGGTGTCGCGATGCCGAGCGCAGTGAGCTCCGCGGCGTTGGTCCCCGTGCTCGCGTCGGGCGCGCGCGCCGCCGACAAGACGATATGGTCGGGCGCTCGGTTGCGTGCGCGCATCGCCTGCAGGGCGGCGCTGACATCATGAAGGACGCCCAGCGCATCTGCCGCAACCAGGACCCAAATGGCCGGGTCGAGCGCCAGGGCCAGATCGAAGTTAGAGGCGGTCTGCGAGAGCGGCGAAAACACCCCGCCAGCGGTCTCCACGACGCTCCATGTGACCATATGTGGCCCCGCGTGTGTAGCCACTTCTGACTCGGCCCTTCGAGCCCAGGCCGCCGCGCGTTGCACATCAATGCGAATGCCCTCGGCTCGCGCTGCGAGGTGCGGCGAGACTGGTGCTCTGAAGGCGTAGAGCGGGTGGCGGACGGAGGGATGCATGCTTCCCGCGGCTGCGAGTGCTGAAGCGTCAGAGCCGGGAGAGTTGGCGGCGCCAAGCTCGATGCCGCTTTCGATTGGCTTGAGCCCGATTGCCGAGGCTCCGCGTGCGGCAAGCGCGCGAAGCAGCGCAACGCTGAACCGAGTCTTTCCGACTCCCGTTCCGCAACCAAGAACTACGAGGCGCGGCACGCTTCGTCCACCTGCCGGGCCAGACGCTCGACATCGCTCCAACTGAAGGTGGCTTTCACCGTGAGGCGTAGGCGCGCGCCTCCCTTCGGCACGGTTGGAGGGCGGATTGCTTGCGCTAGGACTCCGGAGCTTCGAAGCCGCTGGGCAACCGCGAGAACTCGATCGTTTTCGCCAAGCACCAGTGAAACGATCGGCCCGAAGGATCCTGGCGCGAGCTGCAAACCTGCGTCGGCCAGTAGCGCGCGCAGCGCGGCGGAGTTCATTGCCAACTGCCGTCGCAGGTCATCTCCCGTTCGGGTGGCCCCCAACTGTTCGCGAGTCAGCTCCGCGAGAAGCGGGGACGGCGCGGTCGAAAACACAAAGCTGCGCGCGCGGTTCCAAAGGAAGGTTCGAAGCGCGTTTGAGCCGGAAACGAAGCCGCCGTGGCTGCCCACAGCTTTGCCGAGCGCGCCCACTAGAACGTCGGCGCGAACGCCGGCCTCGGCGCAACGACCGGCGCCGGCGGGCCCAAAGACACCCAGCGCGTGAGCCTCGTCTACGATGAGGCACGCGTCGTTCGCGTCGCAGAGTTCCCGGAGCGCTGCCAGGTCGGGGCCATCGCCGTCCATGCTGAAGTAGGACTCCGTCACGACCCAGCACGAACGGGCGCCGCGCGCCGCCTGCAGCGCCAGCCGTATCTCGTCCAGGTCGAGGTGGGGGACAACGTGAATTTCCGCCTTGCCCAGCCTAGCGCCGTCGATGATCGACGCATGGTTCGCAGAGTCCGAGATGATCACCGACTCTCGAACGCCGAGCGCGGAGATCAGTCCCGCATTTGCGGCGTAGGTTGACGAGAATAGCAGCGCGCTTTCGGTTCCGACCCAGGCAGCAAGCTCGGCCTCCAAACGCAGATGCTCCGGCGCGGTACCGTGGATCAATCGGGACGCACCCGCTCCGGTGTTGCCATGTGTTTCACGTGAAACGATGCGGGCCCCCAAGCCTAAGTAGTCGTTGGACGACGCGTCTATGGCAGCGAAGCCCGCGGCACAGGCCGCCGCCTCGACAAAGCGCCGCTCGGCGCCGTCGTCTGGTTCGCGTAGCAGCCTCTCGGCGTCCAACTGGGACAGGGTCTCGTTGAGGAGCGACTCAAAGCGCACGACCCTTAGTAGCACCAACGTGGAAGTGAGGCGTCGGCGAAGCGCCAGGCTTCCCTACCTAAAGCTGGACTCCGCGACCCAGTCCCCTTTCCCGGCCCGCGAGCACGATGCAACGAGGGTCGCCGAAGCGAGCCGTGCATACCGTAGGGAGCGAGCGACCTGACGACGTCGGGGCGGGTTGGCGCCGAGCGTCGCTCCGAAGGGACTGTCCCGCGCGACGCACTTGAGTGCCTCGATGCCAAAGATCACTCCCGGTGCTGAAGTCCGGGTCTCGGCACGGGGCGCCGACGACGAGAGATTGGGCGCGCCTGCTTCACCAGTGACCCTATCGCAAGCTCCGATCTCAGCGGCTTTCCGCGGCGGCAAGAACTCGGGGCAAGAGAGGTCCTTCAGCTTCCAGAAGGTGGCCCGCTCAACGGGGCTCCCCAAGGCGTCTCGCCGCGTCCAGGAGATCGCGGGGCTGCCGCCTCGACGTTGATTCCGCTCAGCACGAGAGCCGAAGAACAGAATGTCGTTGGGAAGGGAACGTCCGACCCAGAGGTACCCATCGGTTTCACGTGAAACATATAAATACTATGTGTTATTATTTAAAATAACCAATTATTACAGCGTGTTATGAAAGTCTCGGAGCACCATAAGACAATGTCAAAAACTCACATTCTTAATGGTATATGCTGATGGCATTGTGCAGCCCTCTGTTATGACCCTCCGTCGACGACCATTGAGATATATTGCTCTCAATGAAGCCGCCCGAAGTTGAGCCTGCCCCAAGGAGGGGACAGTACGACCGGGCGTTGAGTCGCCAAGAGCGTCAGACAGCGCAACGCGAGCGTGTGGTCACGGCGCTCGCCGTACTAAGCATGGCGAAAAAGGACCTGAGCATCGGGAACGTCGTTGAGTTGGCTGGGATCGGCAGAAACACTTTCTACGAGTATTTCGACGACATCGAGCACGCTCTGGCGGTGATCAGAACGCGGGCTTTGCGAGATCTTGCGGCGCGCCTCGACGCGTCGGTTCAGGCGGCGCGTACGCCGATCGAGCGGATCCGCGCGTTGGCTCGCGCGTGGTCAGAGAACTTATTCAGCAACCCGCCGCTGGTGAGGCTGGCGTTGCGCGCGCAGCCCGAAGCTGCCGACGCAACGCAGCTCTCTGGGCTCGGACAGCACCTAGCGAGCGTGCTCAGCGCGCAGCACCAAGCTCGGAGCGCGCTCCCCGGATTAGCCGAAAGCTCGAAGGTTCGCGCCGTTGCTTCGGTATTCGACGCGATCAGCAGAGCTCACTTCGGTCCGCAGCCAATGTCGGTGGAGGAGCTCCAAAACCTGCTGGCGGATCTATCGCTGCGATTATTGCGCTGAGTGCTGCTTGGTAATGACCGAGCTAAGTTTCCGTCAGGGATCCGAGCGCTTTCGTC
>DATCFJ010000578.1:0-5693 GCA_036509605.1 Polyangiaceae bacterium
TGAAATGGTCGCGGAATCGGCAACTTTCAGCCAAGGCGGATGGGCTGTTGCTGCGCGAGTGCCGCTAGACTACTTCGCTGGCCCGTTCTCCTCGTCGACGCCCACGGATCCGCCGGGACGCTGACACTCAGCTCGACGATAACTTTTCTAAGAAGTGGTACGGACCACCCGGCACGGCGATCCATCCGCCGTCCCGGCATTTACTCAGGAGTATTCGATCATGGCACGAAAGAAGATTGGCCTCATCGGCGCGGGCAACATCGGCGGCGAGCTCGCGAACCTCGCAGCCACGAAGCAGCTCGGCGACGTCGTGTTGTTCGACATCCCGGCGAAGGAAAAATTCGCTCAAGGCAAGGCGCTCGACCTGGAGCAGTCCAGCGCGCTGTCCGGCAGCGACGCCAAGATCACCGGCACCTCGAGCTGGGAAGACCTGGCCGGCGTCGACGTGCTGATCATCACCGCCGGCATCCCGCGCAAGCCCGGGCAGTCGCGCGACGACCTCGTTGGCTCGAACCTGCCGATCATCCAGAACGTCGCCGACAACGCCAAGAAGCATTGTCCGGACGCATTCGTGATCGTGATCAGTAACCCGCTGGACGCCATGGTCTACGAGTACAAGCGCCGCGTCGGTGCTCCGCGCGAGAAGGTCGTGGGCATGGCCGGCGTGCTCGACAGCGCCCGCTTCTCGCTATTTTTGGCGCGCGAGGTCGACGCCAGCATCAAGGACGTGCGCGCCACCGTGCTCGGCGGCCACGGCGACGACATGGTGCCCGTGCTCGGTTACACGACGATCAACGGTATCCCGGTGCAGCAGCTGATCAAGGCCGACCGCTTGGCAGCGATCATCGACCGCACCCGCAAGGGCGGCGGCGAAATCGTGGGGCTGATGGGCACGAGCGCGTATTACGCGCCGGCCGCAAGCGCGATCGCCATGGCCGAAGCTTATCTGAACGACGAGAAGCGCATTCTGCCGGCCGCCGCGTACCTCGAAGGCGAGTACGGCTACAAGGACTTGTACCTCGGCGTGCCAGTCGTAATCGGCGCGGGCGGCGTGGAGAAGATCCTCGAGATCGAGCTGTCGGCCGCCGAAAAATCGATGCTCAAGACCAGCGCGGACAGCGTGCAAAAAGTCGTCGACATCGTGAAGGCCAAATCCTGAGATGAAAATCCACGAATACCAGGGCAAGCAGATCTTTCAGCGCTACGGCATCGCAATCCCTAAGGGTTATCCGTGCTTCACGGCTGCCGAAGCCGAACAAGCCGCCAAGAAGCTGATCGACGAGACCAAGATCCCGGTCGTAGTCGTCAAAGCGCAGATCCATGCCGGCGGCCGCGGTAAGGGCGGCGGCGTGAAGGTCGTCAAGGGCGGCCCGGCGGAAGCCAAAGCGGTAGCCGAGAAGATCCTGGGTATGCAGCTGATCACGCACCAGACCGGCCCAGAAGGCCAAAAGGTGCAGCGCTTGTACGTCGAGCAAGGGCTCGACATCGCGCGCGAGCTGTATCTCGGCCTGGTGGTGGATCGCGAAGAGCGCCGCATCGCCGTGATGGCCTCGACCGAAGGTGGCGTGGAGATCGAAACCGTCGCCGAGCACACTCCAGAGAAGATCCTGACCGTGCACGTCGACCCGGTCACGGGCCTCTGCGCCTATCAGGCCCGGGATTTGGCGTACTCGCTCGAGATCGGCAAAGGCACGCCGAACCCGAAAGAGACGATCAACGAGTTCGTGAAGCTCGTGCAAAAGCTGGGCGAGCTGTTCGAGAAGGAAGACTGCTCGCTGTGTGAGATCAATCCTCTGGTCGTCACCAAAGAGGGCAAAGTCGTCGCGCTCGACGCCAAAATCACCTTCGACGACAACGCCGCTGGTCGCCACAAAGAGTGGGCCGAGCAAATGGACAAGGCCGAGGAAGATCCGGTCGAGCTCGAAGCCAAAGACGCAGGCCTCAGCTATGTGTCGCTCGACGGTGACATCGGCTGTTTGGTCAACGGCGCGGGTCTGGCGATGTCCACGATGGACATCATCAAGCACGAGGGCGGCTCGCCCGCGAACTTCTTGGACGTAGGCGGCGGCGCCACCAAGGAGCAGGTCAAGAAGGCTTTCTCGATGATCTTGTCCAGCTCGAAGGTCAAAGGCATCTTCGTGAACATCTTCGGCGGCATCATGAAGTGTGACGTGATCGCCGAAGGCGTCGTCGCCGCCACCAAAGAGCTCGGCCTGAAGGTACCGCTCGTCGTGCGCCTGGAAGGCACGAACGTAGAGCTCGGTAAGCAAATCCTGAAAGACAGCGGACTCGCAATTCAGCCCGCTGACACGATGTCTGACGGTGCCAAGAAGATCGTCGCCGCCGTGCGCGCTGCGTGAAGAAGGTTTAAGAGCATGGCAATTCTGGTCGACAAGAACACCAAGGTCCTGGTTCAAGGGATCACCGGCTCGGCGGGGTCTTTCCACGCCAAGCAATGCATCGCTTACGGCACGCAAATCGTCGCCGGCGTCACGCCCAACCGCGGCGGGGAGAAGTTCGAAGCCGAAGGCCCCGACGGCAAGAAAGTGATCGTGCCGGTTTTCGACACGGTCGCCGAGGCCGTGAAGCAAACTGGCGCTAACACGTCTTGCATTTTCGTGCCGCCGCTGGGCGCCGCGGACTCCATTCTGGAAGCGTTCGACGCGGAGCTAGCGCTCGTCGTGTGCATCACCGAGGGCATACCGGTCATGGACATGATCCGCGTGCGGCGCGTGATCGAAGGCCGTACGGGCCGTTTGATCGGGCCGAACTGCCCCGGCATCATCACCCCGGGCGCGTGCAAGATCGGCATCATGCCGGGCCACATTCACCGTGTCGGCAAATACGGCGTGGTGTCGAAATCGGGCACGCTCACCTACGAAGCGGTCGGGCAATTGACCGCGCTCGGCATGGGCCAGTCCACGTGCGTCGGTATTGGCGGCGACCCGGTCGCGGGTATGGACTTCGTGGACGTCCTCAAGCTCTTCAACGACGATCCGAACACCGAAGGCGTGATCATGATCGGCGAAATCGGCGGCAACGCCGAAGAGCGCGGCGCTGAGTTCATCGGTAAATACATGAAGAAGCCGGTCGCGGGCTTCATCGCTGGCACGACCGCTCCGCCCGGCAAGCGCATGGGCCACGCGGGTGCCATCATCAGCGGCGGCAAAGGCACGGCGAAGGACAAGATCGCCGCGCTCGAAGCCGCAGGCGTTCGGGTGGCGCCGACGCCGAGCGACATGGGCACGACGCTGAAGAGCTTGCTCAAGTAGCCGCTGCGCGGAAATTCAAGCGGCGTTTGGCCGCCTTACGGACCTCGCTTGGCGCGGGGTCCGTTTCGCCAAACTCTCCGGCGTCATGCCGCGTGAGCCACGCTTCTCGAACACGCCGGCTCTGCCCGAGGAGAAGATCGCGCCGGATTCACCGCGTGCGGCGCTCAGCGATTTCAATCGCCTGACTCGGGTTGGCGACTTGACCGCGCCGGGGCAGAGCCCGGCAGGGCGCAGAGCTAGTTGTTGCTCTCGCAACTCCAGCTGTCGCCGTTGCAGAAGCATTGGTCGTCTGCGTAAGCGCAGGTCTTGACGTTCGTGCACGCCTGGCCTTTGAACGGCTTCGCGGGGCAGACCGGAGCGTCCGGTTGGCACGCGTACTTTGCCTCATTGCCGTTACCGACACAGGCGCAGAAGCCTCCACCCGGGTACGGGCACTCCGCGCCGCTCTTGCACGGACCCGAACCGGCTGCCGGTGCGCTGTCTGGGCACTTGTCCGGAGTACCGTAGCAAGCCCACCTGCGAACAAACGTGCTCGCGCCGAGCTGCTCACAGCTGCACGCGACGCCCGAATAGAAACAGCTGTCCGCGGTATTCACCTGGCATGCGACGCCAGCCGTTGGCGGGCCGTTCACCGGGCAGCCCACGCCGTTCCCGGAGCCGCCGGTGCCGCCGTTGCCGGCGGCGCTGCCGCCACCGCCGCCCGCGCCAGCGGCCGCTCCGCCGCTACCTGCCGCGCTGCCACCCGCACCAGCACCCGCACCGGCGGCCGCGCCGCCTGCGCCGGCGGCCGCGCCGCCTGCGCCAGCGCTCGCTCCACCCGAACCCGCGGCTGCCCCCGCGCCACCGCCGCTCTGACCCTTACCACCTGTGCCTGCACCGGCACTGCCGCCGCTGTGCTCACCACCTGAGCTCTTGCCAGCAACGCTCGTCTCGCCAGCGCCAGCTTGGCTGGTACCGCCTGCGCTCATCCCGGCAGTGTCCGCGCCCGCTGAGCTCGTACCCGCGGTGACGCCGCTCTCGCCGGCCTTGTTCGAGCTGGTCGCGCCGCCGCTGGCCGAAAACAAACCGTTCGAGCCCGCGCTACCGCAGGCGATGGCGAGCGGCAGCGAAGCCGAGACCCAAGACACGACAGCCAAACCACGCACGAATTTCATATGTGCTCCGAAGAACTACACTCGAAAAAGAAGCAGGCGCGTTCAAGGACGAAAGCGTCCAACACTAAGAGTAACGTTTTGTCTTCTTCTTCAGGCAACAACTTTGCAAAACGACTGCGCGCGTTGACCTGATCCAACGCTCTGCGTGGGTAGAGGTGAGAGCGTGACGGCTACACTTCCTGTGCGGCGTTTACTTTGCAGTGACGACGCGCAAGCTCACCATGTCGAGCTGATCTCCAGCGCCTGGAAATTTCCCCCAAACGCTCACTTCGTAGCGGCCCGCTCGGCCGCCGACGCCGAGCGGCACATCGATCGTAAAGTGTTTACCGCTGACGAGGACCGGCTTCTTACTGATGAAGCCTTTTGGGAAATAAAGATCTTCCGGCGAAGGCACCGCATAAATGTGGGTCGTGTTCAGGTACGTGGCGGTAAGCGGCTTCGCGAGGTCGATGCGCCCAATGCCAACGCCGCCGAACGTGATGTTGCCCTTCACGTCACCTTCGATGTGAAGCATCGTGCCCGGGCGCGCCGCTTGCGGCAACGCGCCGTACTCGCCGTAGTCATCCACGAATTCTTGCGACAGGCAGGCCAAATCAAGCGCGCTCGGCTTGGCAACACCAACACCCAGCGCGCTGTGACTCGGCTTCAGGATGTTCTTGCGATGCCCGTCGTGCGGCGGCTTTTCGTCCATGAATGCGTGCTCCACGCGCGCCAGCTGCTGCGCCGTGAAGTGCGGCAAAGCTTCGAGCGTGCGGGCCTTGCCGTCGGCTAAGCAGCCAGCGTTCTCTTGCACGAAATCAGTGCCGCCGGCCTCCGAGTAGCGCTGCTCGGGCACTGAGCCGTCAGTGCCCCAATGCGCGGTATAGCCGGCCTTGGCCATGTCCTCTGCGTGGCGCTGTCCTGCGCGCGTGGCAGCGTCGTCCAATGTGACCGGCGAGAGCCCGTACTCGGCGCGATCGTGGTTCACTAGCGCGAGCACATAACGGCGCGCTTGCTCGAGACTCAGCAAACCCTTCGGCGCCGCGAGCGGCAGGGCCGCATGACTCGGAGCCGCCGCGCTAGAGGCGCATGCGGCGATCGCCAAGCTGGAGGCGAACGCGAAGCTCACGCAGTCATGCATCGGGACGACACGCATCTTCGAAAGCTATCGCACCAAAAGCGAAAGGCCAGTGTGGCACGCTGGCCTTTCGCCTTTTAGTGAGCGAGCGAGCGCGCTGACTCGGTGATCCCCGGAGCGGGACACTTCGTCGGGGCGGGAGCTGCGCTC
>DATCFJ010000579.1:0-6856 GCA_036509605.1 Polyangiaceae bacterium
CGCGGTCGAGGCGCCCGGCTGGCGAGGCGCGACGAGGGCGCATACCGCTGGTATGTAACTGAGGAGCAACGAAGCCAGCCGGGATGCATCGGCCGCGAGAGCGATCGACTTAGCCATTCGCGGGCCCTCAATGGCATCGAAATGCATACGCTTGAGCGCGGCTTCCTCGTTGGCGAACTGCGCAGCGCGCCCGACTCGCGGCAGCTGGTTGTTTTCCTGCGCGGTCATGTCCTCCGCGTAGAACTGGGACAACGCCTCCAGAAACCCACCACGCTCGATAGTCGCAATGAATTGCTCGACTACGGCTCGGCTTGGCATCTCGGCTCCCTTCCCGTCACTGGATTTTGAACCTGCGGCAGAGCCCGCTGCTGTCAAGGCTCGACACCGCCGCGGAGCCTTGTTAAGCCCGGGCCCATGAGCACCCAGCGAAAACTGTTCGTGGAAGACATCCAGACCGCCGGAAAGCGCGTCATCATGCGCGTCGATTTCAACGTGCCGCTCAAGGACGGCAAAGTCGAGAGCGACAAGCGCCTGAAAGAGTCACTGCCCACCATCAAGTACCTGAAGGACAAGGGCGCCAAGGTGATCTTGATGTCGCACCTCGGTCGTCCCGACGGTAAGCGCAACCCCGAGTTCAGTTTGCGTCCCGTCGCCGACGCGCTGGCTGCGTTGCTCGGCTCACCGGTCGCCTTCGCCGAAGACTGCGTGGGGCCTGCTGCCGAGCAAGCGGTGGCCGCGCTCAAGGGTGGGGACGTGCTCTTGCTCGAGAACCTCCGCTTTCATGCCGAGGAGGAAGCCAACGACCCGGGCTTCGCCAAGAAGCTCGCTGCGCTCGCAGACGTGTATGTGAACGACGCATTCGGCAGCGCGCACCGCGCGCACGCTTCGACCGAAGGCATCACCAAGTTCGTCGCGCAAGCGGCGTCGGGCTACCTGATGAAGAAGGAGCTCGATTACTTGGGTGGCGCGCTGGCCGAGCCGAAGCGTCCGTTCGTCGCCATCATCGGTGGCTCGAAGGTGTCGGGCAAGATCGACGTCATCAAGCACCTCTTGCCGCAGGTCGACAAGCTGCTCATCGGCGGCGGCATGACCTACACTTTTTTGAAAGCTCAAGGCCTCGAGATCGGCAAATCGATCGTCGAAAACGACAAGCTGGACTTGGCTAAGAGCTTGCTCGCCGAAGCCGGCGATAAGATCGTCCTCGGTACGGACGTCGTCGTGACGGATAAGCTTGATTTCAAGGCTCGCACGCTGGGCGCGACCAAGGTCGTGTCGATCAAAGACATCCCGAGTGATTGGGAGGGCGTTGACGCCGGCCCGGACACGATTGCCGCTTTCCGCAAGATTTTGCTGGGCGCGAAGACTGTGATCTGGAACGGCCCGGTCGGCGTGTTCGAGATCGACGGTTCAGCCAAGGGCACCATCGCGGTCGCCGAAGCGCTGGCGGAAGCGACTGCCGCAGGCGCGACCACGATCATCGGCGGTGGCGACTCGGCGTCGGCCGTGAAGAAGGCGGGCGTCGCGTCCAAGGTGTCGCACGTGTCGACCGGTGGCGGTGCGTCCCTCGAGTTCCTCGAGGGCAAAGTGTTGCCGGGTGTCGCCGCGTTGACCAACAAGTGAGCGGGGTGTGAGCCGCAAGGCGGCACCCGCTCGGGTGCCGCTCGTGCTCTGCAAACAATCCCCCGCGACTAGCGCGGAGACGCCTTGAGCGCTGCCTCACCAGCCCGCGTTGCTGGCGCTTTATTGAGACGCGCTGGCGTGTCACTCGCTCGCGGAGAGCTTCGCGGGCTCGCTGCGTTGCACGCGCCGCTTCGGCTTTGCGTCGAGACCGAGCTCGGAGGCGACACTCGGAGTGGCTGCAAATGCGGCTTCGATCAGTGACCGCGTTTGTCGGAGAGCGAGCTCTAACCGCTCGGCTGCCGCGCTCAAGCGTTCGCGCAGCTTCTCTGCCTTGGGCGTCGGCAAGGGCCTCGGTGAGATCGCCTCGCGCAGCTTTCGTTCGGTCTCTTTGGCGGCCTCGAGCAACGGCGGCAAGAACTCGTACGCTTGATCGCCGCACAGCCGGCGAACATAGGCGGACTCGGAGCGGCGCTCGAACTCGAGCCAGAAATTCTGAGCGGCCGCGCCCGGGCGCCTCAGGGACGCGAAGCGTTGGTGTGGAAACAGCGCCTCGATCAGCGGACCGTTTCCCGATACGTTGGCCACGATGGCGTCGAACACGCCTTCCACGGCATCGGCCCAAGCGTTCGACAGCGCTTCGCCCTTCAACTTGCGAGCGCCTGCGAATTCGGGGAGCTCTGCTGCTTCCTGTAACGCCGTCTCTGTGTCGGCCAGCCCTGCGCTCACTCGGCGCGACGCGACGGCGAGCCAGCTGCGCTCTTCGAGCGATTCATCAATCGGCGCATCGAGCTTGCTCGCGGCGAGCGCGAGCCGGTCGAGAGTCTGCGTGGCAAAAATGACGAGATCCTGTGCTTCTTGAATACTGACGACACTCATCTGGCTCGCCCGGACCCTAGCCACGCGACTGGCCAGTGGGAAGAAGAAGCTGAGAGACGGCACAGCGGGACGGGAGCTTTGAGCCGCGCCGCGTGTGACGCGCCCGCTAACCACCCCAAGTCAGCCGCTCGGGCCCGGTGACGGCGCGCGCCGACGAGCTCGGCGGTCTGTCTCGAAGCGTCCTGGATACTGTCCACGGGACCCCGCTGAAGAGTCTTCGCTTCTTGTTTCCACGGCTCTGGCTCAAGGCCGAGGCTGACGCCGGCTAGCTCGACGTCGCCTTCCTTGGAGCGGGCGGTTAGGCCTTCTTGGGCACGATCACCGAGATTGAGAACGCGGGTAGCGAGAGGTTGAAGCTGTTCGCGCTGCTCGCGGTAACCGGAGCGCCCGCTACCAGAGACGCAGAGGCCGACGTGAGCTGGTAGACCTGCGCGGATACGTAAGACGCCGTGTGATCGACATTGAGCGTTGTGGGAATGGCGGAGTCACTGCGGTTGATCGCGATCACGACCACGCGATCGGGATCCGCGCTGTCGACGCTGGCGTAGACAGGCGCGTAGGCGACAGAGTTGGTGGTCGCGCCAACCGATGTGTCGCCGAAGCCAGCGCCGGCGCCGTCGTAGTTGCGGAAGGCATTGAACGCGGCGGACACGAATTGATCGCTCACCGAGCTCGAGGCATAGGCGGCTAGACCGACGCTCTGCACTCCGAAAATCCCCAGCGTGTCTGCCGCTGCGAGCGCGCCACTCACGTCGTTGCCGCCGCCGAAGCTCCATTCGGAGATGGCGAGCTTGGTCCCCGGGTAGTCATTCGCGATCAGCGTATTTAGCCAGGGAATGAGCGCGATGGGCGCTCCGGTGTAGTCCGTAATCCAACTCTTTTCGAGGAAGGTGCTGTCCCACAGGGAACGCGGCGCTTGCACACGTGCGGCGGCCATGCCGGCGGTGCTGACGTCCCCGAGCACGCGCTGGCCGTCGCCGGTTGCCTCCGAGTACCAATGCAGATCCAAGTAGTCGATTAGCCGCTTGCCGGCGCTGGTCGACGCGGCCTTCATTTGTTTTAGGTAATAGTCGAGAAATATGCCATTGCCTGCTGCGTCTGTCGCGTCCTGCAAGGTCCGGAAACCGTAGTACCCGTAGCCGACGTAGCCGGTGACCTCGGCCGTGGGCCAGACGTTACGCAGCATGGTGGCGTACTGGACGTTGCGTTGCACTACCTCCGCGTAGGTGGCCTTGTCCGGATGAGCCGCGGGCTGGTCGATGGACCAAGTGCCGGGCTGGTTGTCGAGCGCGAACAGCACTTTGGCGGAAGCTGCTTGTGACCCGAGGAAGCTCACGAACTCGTCCTGATTGACGTAGGCGTCCGTGGTGTCTGGCGTGGTCGAGAGCGCGGCGCCCTTGGTGGCTCGATTGCTCTTGAAGCGCGTGGTCAGGTAATTGGCCGATTTTCGTACGTCCCCCGAGCAGTCCGGGCTGGCCGTTCCGGGGGCTTTGTCCGCGGCGACGTAGTCGAGGATCGGGATAGTGACGAGCGTCGCGGAGCCTGCTGCTTCTGCGGCTGCCACGGTGGACGTGACAGCCAACGCGGGCGTATCGGTCAGCCCGAGCGTGCCGTCGTTTTGGTTGCAGTTGTCGATACCCGCGTTGGAAGCGTTGTTCTCCCAGTTGTACGTGGACCAAGCGTGCCCGCCCAGACGACACAGACCATACTTGGCACTAGCGTCGCCGCACACGATGCCCGCGTGCGGATTGATGCCATAAACGAGCGGCGAGATAGCGTGCCGCGCCTGCGCCACGTGTACGGTGAGGGTCACTGTGCTCGGTGGGACTGGGACGTCGCCGCTGCCTGCGGCGCCCGCGCTGTCACTACCGGCGGCTCCGCTGTCGCTGCCAAGCGCTCCGCTGTCCCCACCCTCACCAGCCGCGGGTGCGCCTGCGGCGTCACTGCCAGCGCGCCCGACTGCTCCGCCGCCGCTGTTCCCCTTGCCAGCCGCGCCCGATGAGGCGCCATTGCCGCCTCTGCCGTCGCCGCCTGCGCCGGCCGAACCCTTCGAGCCATCGCTAGAGCTGCTGCCGCAAGCGAATGCGAAGAGCATAGGAACAGACAACCATAAAAAACGCATGCGCCGTCCTCGCGATCAAAGTGAGAGCCGCCCCAACCCTGGGATGCAATGTCCATAGCATGGGGCCAATGCGGGCGCACCGCTCGAATGTCCATGTTGCGCAGCGTCTGGCCGTGAGCTTGGGGCGCTTTTGCCAATAGTACTTTTGTAGATCGTTTGACCGGTTGCTCGTGCCGCAACGGCGGAGCTGTACGATGCGCCTATCGGTGCAGCTACACTCCTTGCGCGATGAATGATCGAAGCCGTGTGCTCCGCCGCCGGCGTTGAGCGAGACCCGCATAGTCATTGTTTTGCGGCTTACGCCAGGGCTCCTTCGATGTGCCGCGTGTCCTCCGGGCGCTAGCGCGCGGTGCCGCGTGCAAGATCGACCTGAGCGATCACTTCGACGTCTTCGAATACGCAGAAACACCGATCTGGCAGTGTTCACCAATCTGAGCCGTGATCACTTGGAGGCGCATGGCTCTTGGGAACACTACTTGGCCAGTAGACACAAGCAGTGAGCCCAATCAGCGTCAACGACGCCGCCCGCCGCTTCGAAGCCACCATGCGTCGCACAAACGCCGCGGCGCGCCGCGTTAGTCCGGTTCAGCGAGCATCACCCCTGGCTCGGAGTCTGCTAATTTTCGCCCTCCTTTGTCCCGCTTCCCCTTTGCCCCGGCTTGCGTGCTTGCGCCCATGGAAGGCGTCACCAATGCGGCGGTGCGCGAGGTATTGGCGAGCTACGGTCCAGTCGGTTTGGTTTGCTCGGAGTTCGTGCGCATCTCGGGTGGGCGCATCTCACGCTCGTACCTGGCGCGTCAGGTGGAAAAGCTCCCGAACGTGCCGCTCAGCGTGCAGATCATGGGCAACGACCCGGAGCTGATGGCCGAGGCCGGCAGAGTCGTGGCTCGCGCGGGCGCGGACGTAGTCGACTTGAATCTTGGGTGTCCGACCAACGCCGCCGTGCGCAAAGGCGTCGGCGCGGCGCTCTTGAAGCAGCCAGAGCTGCTTTCGCGGCTGCTGACCACGATGCGCCGCGCCGTGCCTGGTCTGCTGTCTGCAAAGTTGCGTGCGGGCTTCGACACGACGAGTGAGGCGCTGACCAACGCGCGCCTCGTACAGGACAGCGGGCTCGACTACTTGGCCATCCACCCGCGGCGTCGAGTGGACCACTACCGCGGCTCGGCTGATTGGCGCATCGTTGCGCTAGTTCGCCGCGAGCTCAGCATTCCAGTCGTTGGCAACGGCGACGTGTGGTACGCGCGATCCGCGCTGCGCATGTTCGAGGAAACCCAGTGCGACGCCGTCATGCTGGGCCGTCCTGCGCTACGCAATCCGTGGATCTTCCGCCAGCTGAGCGAGCTGCTCGCGGGGCGTGAACCCTTTCAGCCGAGCGGCGCGGATCTAGCGCGCCATCTCCGGCGTCTCGCTGTCGCGCTCACGACTCACGCCGGCGATCCCACGAGCTCACCGCTCGGCCCGCTGAAAGAGCAGCTCGGCTACCTGTGCCGCGGCGTCCCTGATGCGCTTGGCGTTCAGCGCAAATTGCAGCGCTTGCCCACGCTCGAGCTGTTGCTCGAAGCCGCGGACGAGACCTTCGGCGCAATGCCCCCGGAGGCACTGGATTTAGGCGCTAATCCCAAACAAGAACTGGGTTGATGGTCACGCGTCACGCCAATTCGCGGCGCAGCCTTCGGCGGCGCAGCATGGCTGTTCCGGACGCGTATTGAATGTAAAAGTTTTGCATTGCCACGCAAGCGCGGCGTGCGGGACGAAGCCGAGATCTTCGGTCACCGCTGCAGAGTGCGCGGGGACAAATTCGTTCGCGTTCTTTGCTCGGCGAACGAAGGAGCGACCCAAAGGGCACACAGATGCCCGCGATTGGCGATTCGAATCGCGTACTCTATACTTCGCAGATGGTTTGCCAGCGCGCCGTAGGGCCATTGCTTTCGCTTTTCGCCCTAACAGTCGCGTGTAGCGGCAGCGATCCGGGAGTCGAGGGTGGCGCAGGCTCCAGCGCCAGTGGCGCGGTTGGTGTTGGCGGCGGAGCCATGAGCGCCGCTGGCACGGCAGAGAGCGGCGGCAGTGCCACCGCAGGGCAAGCTGGCTCGGCGGGTTCGAGCGGCGTAGCCGGCTCAAGCGGAGTAGCCGGCTTGGGGGGGGCGGGCGGCGTAGCTGGCTCGGCGGGCTCGAGCGGCGTAGCCGGCTTGGGGGGTTCGAGCGGCGTCGCTGGCTCGGCGGGTTCGAGCGCCGGCGGAG
>DATCFJ010000580.1:0-11586 GCA_036509605.1 Polyangiaceae bacterium
CTCAACATTCAAGACCCGCGCGAACGCCCACGCGGAGCGGAGCAAAAAGCCGACCAGCTTCAGCAACGCTTTCGCGTTGAAAGCTCTGATTTTCTCGGGCTCTTGAAGCTGTGGGACTTTCTGCGCGAGGCGCAGCAGAAGGGCATGTCCGAGCTGCGCCGTGTGTGTAAGAGTAACTTTCTTTCGTTCATTCGCGTGCGTGAGTGGAGCGAGGTGCATCGCCAGCTGGAGGAGGTGGCCAAGGAGCTGCGCATCAATGAGCCAAAGGGGCGCGCTGCCAGCGCTGCAAAGGGCGACTTCGAAGGGCGACTGCATCGCGCGCTGCTGAGCGGCTTGCTGTCCAAGATCGGACAATGGAACCCGGAGACGCGCAATTATGTCGGCGCGAAACAGACGCGCTTTGCTCTGCACCCGTCGTCCGCGTTGGCCAAGAAGCCGCCAGCTTGGGTGATGGCTTTCGAGCTCGTACAAACCAGTCAGCTGTTCGCGCGCACCGCGGCCAAGCTCGACCCGGAGTGGCTGGACGAAGTCGGCCAACATTTGCTCAAGCGCAGCCATTCCGACCCGCATTGGTCGGAGAAGTCGGCGCGCAGCAGCATCAAGGAGCACGCCACGCTCTTCGGTTTGCCGGTATTTCGCGCACGAAGTGTCGACTACGCGAGCGTCGCCCCGGGGCGTGCTCGGCTGATGTTCTTGGAGCACGCGCTGGTGCGCGGTGAGTACCGAACTCGCGGCGCATTTCAGGAGCACAACCGCGCGTTGCAGAGCGAGGTAGCGCGGCAACGCGACAAAGCTCGGCAAAGCGATCTGCTCGCGGACGACGAAGCATTGTTGTCTTTCTTCGACCGCCGCGTGCCCGAGCACGTGGTCAACGGCAAGACGTTCGAGGCCTGGCGCGAAGTTGCCGAAGCCGAGGACCCGAGCCTACTGTGCTTGTCCTTGGATGACGTGCTCACGCTCGAGCGACGGCTCATTCCCGAGCACTATCCCGATAGCATCGTGCTGCACGGGGTCCGTGTGCCGCTTTCGTATCGCTTCGACCCGTCCGCGGAAGACGACGGCGTCACGCTGTCGTTGCCTTTGCCGTTGCTCTTGCAGCTCGATCCAAGCGAGCTCGATTGGACGATTCCCGGTTGGCACGAGCACAAGATCACCGCGCTGCTGAGCGAGCTGCCACGCGCTTTGCGCCGTGAAATCCCGTCGATTCCCGCGCTTGTCGCGAGCATTGCGCCGCTTCTCACGCCCTTCGCCGGAGCGATGTTGCCCGAGCTTTCGCGCGCAGCTTCAGAAGAGTGTGGAATCGACCTGCCCGAGACCGCGTTTCGGCTCGACGCGGTGCCGCCTTATATGAGGCTCACCTGCCGCGTCGTAGTCGAAGGCGGGCGAACGCTGGGGCAGAGCCGCGATGTAGCGCTGCTGATCGAGCAACACGGCGGGCAGGCTCGCGAGGCGCTGCGCCGCGCTCTGCCTCTGCCGCACTGGGAGCGCATGGGACTAACGAGCTGGGATTTCGGCGAGCTCCCCGTATTCATCGTGCGCCGAGTCCAAGGCGCAGAGCTGCGCTCCTATCCTGCCTTGATCGACCGTCAAAAGAGCGTTGATCTGAAGCTGCTGGAGTCGCCGTCTGCGGCCGAAGCAGCCACTCGGCTCGGCGTGCGTCGGCTGCTCGCGCTTGCGGCTCAGCGGCAGCTGTCCGCATTCACCAAACAGGTCCCCGCCCCCTTGATGAGCCAGAACAATTTTCTGGTTTCGCGCGCGGAACAAGAGGCGTTTCGCGAGCTGTTCATGAACCGAGTCGTCGAGGAAGCGTTCGGACTGGCAAACTCCGCCGTTCCGCGGGACAAGTCCGCGTTCGATGCGTTGCTCGCGGCGGGCGCGCCACGCGTGGCCTCGGTCTTCAAGAGCGTGGAACGCGCGACCGTCGCGGCTGCTGGCGAGCTGCAAACGACGCTGCGTGCGCTGGACAATGCCGCCAAACACCCCAGCGGCACCGCCGCTGTTGCGGAGATCCGCGCGCATCTCGGCCAATTGTTCCCGCAGGATTTGCTGGCCACGGTCGAGCTCGGGCGCTTGGAGCAGTTTCCACGCTATCTACGAGCCGCTCAAGCGCGCCTCACGCGCGCTGTCAGCGACCCGCGCAAGGACGCCGACAAGCTCGCGCCGTTCGCGCCGTTGTGGAAAGCGTTCCTGTCCAAGCAGCAAGCGGCCAGCGATCGCGCTGCGACGAGCGCGCTGCGTTGGGCCTTCGAAGAGCTGCGCGTGGCGATCTTCGCGCCCGAGCTCAAGCCCGCAGTGCCAGTCAGCGTGGCGAGTCTGACGAGCTCCTTGTCTGCGCTGCGCTAACCCAGGACCGCATCTTCCATTATATCCCGTGAGCGGGCGCTGAGCTCCGCATCGCCGCTGGGCTCTGCTAGCCTGCGAGCTGTGGCCTTGAAACGCAGCGCCGGCATCTTGCTCTATCGCCGTCTGGGCGCGCGGGCGGAGGTCTTGCTCACACATCCGGGCGGCCCGTTTTGGAGCAAGAAGGATCTCGGCGCGTGGTTCATTCCGAAGGGCGAGCTCGAGGGCGACGAAGAGCCGCTCGCGGCAGCGCGCCGCGAGTTTCGCGAAGAGGTAGGCAGCGAACCGCCGAGCGGTGAGCCGCTCGAGCTGGGCAGCGTGAAGAACAAGAGCGGCAAGTTGATCTTCGCCTGGGCGCTAGAAGGCGGCCTCGATCTGGCGACGTTCAAGAGCAATACATTCACGCTGGAGTGGCCGCCGCGCTCTGGGAAAATGCGGGAATTCCCGGAAGTCGACCGGGTTAGCTTTTTTTTCCTGACGGAAGCCGCCACAAAGCTTCATCCGGCGGAGCTGCCGCTGCTCGAGCGCCTGGTCACACTTGCGCAGCTCGAGTAGCGGACCCATGCTCGGCGCCTCGGCAGATACTGGGCGGGGTGACCGTACAAGGAGTGGGCATGTCGTTACAGGTTTTCGAGGTTCCGAGCACTGGCGGTCACACCTGGCTCACCGCGCTCATGCTGCTGCCAGTGGTCATCGGCCTGGCGCTGGCACTGGCGTTCTGGCCGCGCGCGCTGAACGTCGAGGTCACGCATGAAGCGGTCACCGTTCGCGGCAGCGTCTACGGCCGCAGGGTGCCTCGCAGCCAACTCCGCCTCAGTGAAGCGCGCATCGTGAATCTGGCCGACGAGCCCGCGTTACGCCCGCGCCTTCGCACCAACGGCGTTGGCCTACCGAACTACCGAGTCGGCTGGTTCCGCCTCAGCGATCGCGAACGTGCCCTGTGCTTCCTAACCACCACCGACTCAGTCCTCTATCTCCCCACCACCGAAAACTACTCTCTCCTAATCAGCACCTCTGACCCCACCGGCCTCCTTCATTCGCTAAAAGGCGATATTTAGCGACAAGACAGCCGCCTCCGAGCTTGTGTTGATGGTCACGCGACACATCAAAGCGCACAAAGCCTTCGGCGTCGCGGCTCGGCCGAACACGAATCGCAACGCTCATCGTCACAGGCCCGTCGTTCCGCGATGGCACAAGCGAGGGCAGGCCGCTCCGCATCACTTCGTCCAGACGGCCCAGGCAAACTGTTCCGGTGGGCGCATTGTTCCTAGGGGCCCGCGAATGGCTAAGTCGATCGCTCTCGCGGCCGATGCATTCCGGCTCTCATGATTGCTTACATCTTGGGTCACGGCGCGCTCGCCTTCGCGATGATGGGTCGGGGCCTTTCCGCGCGCGCCCCAGTTGCAAAAGTTTTGCATAGGACGCGCTTCTGCAGCGTCTAGGCTGCCCGCGAGCCTCGATCTATGTCGGAAGGCCCTCAAGATTGGTCACATCCCCTGTCAGGAGAGGGAGCCCCGCGGAAAGCGTCGTTCCCCGCGCCTTTTGTGCTCGCTCCGAATGCAAAAGTTTTACATGGAAGGAAGGCGCGGACTCGAAGGCACCGACCTGGGGTAAGCGTTAATCCCTATGCTCAGGGGTGGTGCGCTTGGAGTCGATAGCCCTTGCGCACGCAAAACAGTGGGGAGCACCCACCAATTTGGGTCTGAAAACAGGCCAATTGTGGCGGTAATGGCTGTGCACGCCCGCTGATTGGTGGGGAGTCCCCACTATTTTCGCTGCGGGAAGGGTCACGCGATTGGCGCTATCGAAGCCACGGTCACCGAGCAGTACTGTAAAGCGATCCTCTCAAGCGGAGAGATGTGACCAATGACCAATCTTGAGGGAAGGCCGACGTAGATCGGCTGCCACGCGAGGGCACGAGACCGTCCCCAGCGCTCGCGCGAGTCTCAAGCCATGATTCTGGCAAGCCGCCCGCACTCACGAAGTGATTCTCGGGCCTGCGACAGCACTCACTGCCGCGCCGCGCGCGGTCACTTCCGCGCGGTCACTTTGCGGGCTTGTGCGGGCGCGGCATGGCGTCGGAATCGATACTAGATTCCGTGCTCGCTGGCATAGGCGTCGAAGCGCGGTGCGGGACCGCTTTGGGAGCTGGTTTGATGCTCGCAGACCCGCTTGGCGGCGCAACGGGTATCGCACTTGACGAAGACGAAGGCGAAGGCGAGGGCGAGGGCGAGGGCGCGAGCCGTGCGGCTGCGGCGCTGCGCGCGTTGACTACCTCTGCTGCGCGGTCACCGGCTGGGTCGAGTGCCCGCGCGCGGTCCAAGCCTGCCAAGCATTCTGCGGCGTCGGACTTCTCGCAACGCAAGAGCGCCGCTCGGCGCAACTCGCGGCCCTGCATTTCTGGTGATTGCGGCGGCTCCGGCAGCAGCACCGGATTGTGCTCCGCGATCTCGTTCGTACGGTGCAGATGGCGGTAGTAGAAGGCGGTGCCCGCGGCGAGCAGGGCCAAACTGAGTGTGCCCAGCATTAGCTCAGCGGCCCAGTGCTCGCGCAGAAAGCGACGCAGCCGGGACACGCGTTGCCGGACGCGCGGCGCCGGCACATTCGCGTCGCGCGCGATCTGTTCGAGCTTCTCGCCGTCACCCTCGCGGAGCATCCACTCCAGGGTGTGCTGCGCGTCGCGATCGGGCAGCTTGGCCTCGGCCCAGCGCAGAATGTCGCGCGCGGACAGCGGCGCTTCGGACGCGGCCGGCTCGTGTGCTTCTTCTTCGGGGGCTTCGCGCACTCGGCGCCGAAAATGATCGAACACTTTGTTGCGCGTGACCGCAAACACGAAGCGCCGGAACTCTTCGGCGTCTTCCGGGACACGCGCAGCGGAGAGCACGTCAGCGAGCGCAGCCTGCACCACGTCTTCGGCGTCGTCGCCGCGTACGCGGCGCTTCACCGCGGCCTCTACGGCGCGCCGCAGCCCTGGGTCGGCAAGCCGCGCGCCCCGCTCTTTGGGCTCCAAACCTGCGGGCATCACCATGGTATTCTTGTTCATCGGCCGACCCGCACGAAGTGTGACGAGATCGTTCGCTGCCAACCCTTTTACGGGCTGGCCCGTCGATTGCTTCCTTTCCGGTCCCGACCGACAGCTGAGCCATGCCCTCCTTCCGACCCCCTCCCGCGCCGCCGCCGTGGGCTGATTCCCTATTTACGGTCGGCGTGACCGGCACGAACGGTAAGACATCGACCACGGCAATGACGGCGGCGCTGCTCGCCGAGCTCGCGCGACCAGTTGCCCGAGTGACCACTGTGGGCTCGTTCTTGGACGATCAGCTGCTCGACGTCCCAGGCCACTACGACGGCTTCCTCGAGACGATGCGGCGCTGCTTGGCAGCGGGCGGAAGGTACGCCGCCATCGAGCTCACCAGCGAGGCGCTCGCGCTCGGCTTTGCCAAAGCCTGGCCGTGTCGCGTCGCTGCCTTCACCAATCTGAGCTTGGACCACTCGGACGCGCACGGCTCGCCGGAACACTACCTCGCGAGCAAGGCGCAGCTGTTCATGGCGCTGCGTCCCGGCGGGGTTGCGGTCTTGAACGCGTGCGATTCGGCTGCCGTGCTGCTCGCCGAAGTGATCCCTGATGACGTCGATGTCGTGCGTTACGGCGTGCCGAGCCGCGGCCAAGCGTGGGCGCCCCTGGATCTAGCGGCGCGCGCCGTTCGGGTGAGTTTAGAGGGCACGCACTTCGAGCTGGAGCCGTCCGCGCGTTTCCCTGAGCTGCCAGCTGAGCTCGAGATCCGCGCGCTAGGCGAGATCTTCGTAGAGAATGCGCTGGCCGCCTTGGCCTCTGCATTGCTGTCCGGCGTGCCAACTGCGGCCGCAGTTGCCGCGCTTTCGCGAGTCGCGCCGCCGCCCGGGCGCTTTCAAATCGTGAATCAGCGCCCGTGTGTGGTGGTGGATTATGCACACACGCCGGATGCGCTGAGCCGAACCTTGGCTACCGCGCGTGCGCTGTGCGCCGGGCACGTGAGCGTCGTGTTCGGCGCCGGCGGCGAGCGAGACCGCGCAAAGCGCCCATTGCTCGGTGCCGCCGCCTGCGCCGCAGACAACATCTGGCTGACCTCGGACAACCCGCGCAACGAAGACCCGCAATCGATCATCGAGCAGATCACGGTCGGGCTCACTGAAGCGAAGCGCGGCTGCGTGGTGCGTGAGCTTGACCGGGCACGTGCGATCGAACGCGCCGTGCGCGAGGCCGGGCCCGACGACTTGATCTTGATTGCCGGCAAAGGGCACGAGCGAGAGCAGCAGACTGGAAATATCAAGTCTGCCTTTTCGGATGAGGCGATCGTGCGGGCTGTGTGCATATCTGACACGCTCAGTCGCTGAGCCGGCCCGGGAATACCCAACGTTTCGCGTCTGAGTCCTTATTGGCACAGCGCGTGCTCTCGCGCTTATTCATGATTATCGAGCGATCAGGGTTTTTGTTGATGGCGGGCACTCTGGCCGCTGGTGGCGTCGGTGGCTGGCTCGCGCATGACTCGAAGATGATGCGCCCCGCCGCTCCGCCGGTGGCAGCGGCCGTTGCGCCCGCGCCGCCGGCTTCGGAAGTGGTGCTTGAGCACGTCCCGCCGCCCCCCGTGTGTGACGATAGCGTCGGCAGTCCCGGAGACTGCCCGGCTGTCGGACCCTCCGACGAAGGCATGGCCGTGAACGTCGCTGGCAAGCGCTGTGCTGATTTCAAGCTCGCGTTCAAGCCCAAGGTCGCGCAAGCCGCGGTGTCGTGTTTGCGTCAGTTGAAGCCGAACGAGATGTTCGACCCAGCGCGCGTGAACCTATGCGGACACGCCGCGCTAATGGCCGCTTGTCCCGACCCAACGCCGTCCTCGACGAACAGCGATGGCAGCAAGCTCGATACACCGCCGACGCCGAGCCCCGTAAGCCAGGCGTGCGACACCATCATCAAAGGCTGCGCCGGTGCATCGCTCGCCCCAAGCCTGTCCGACTGCCGTCAAACGCTGTCTGGTTTGAGCGACGCGGGCCGCGCGAACATGGCCGAATGCCTGGCGACCCATTGTGGAGACAAGGGCCTCTTGGGCTGCGAAGCCTTCAAAAAGCCGTAGGCGCACCGGCAGAGTCAGCGAGGGATCCACGCCAGCCGCGACCAATAGTCTTCGGGCGTGCCAAGGCCCTGTGGGCCAGTCGTAGCGACGCCGTAGCTCACGACCAGCTCGTCGGGCCTCGCTGGGTCGGCGAGCTCATCGTGGACGATTGGTCCGGCACAGTAAGACTGGGCGTCGAAGGCGGGCAGGGCACACGGCTGCAGCGAGCTGGCGCTGCTCCACGGGCCTTCCGGCTTGGGCGCTCGTTGAGCTTGCAGGCTGCTGCCGAATGCGACCGCGAAGACGTGCAGCAGGCTTCCGGCGTTCAGTGCATCGCGCGTGACGGACGAGATCCAGGGGCCGTCGTCGAACACGATGCTGCCTGCTCCGGCCGGCGCATTGGCGCGCCACTGCCCATCGGCCTCGAACACTTGCAACTGGTCCTGCATATCCAGGCGCGCCAGCAGGCAGCCCTCGGTGAGGTAGTGACCGGGAGCGTTGCATCCCCAAAGGTAGCCGTAAGTGTCGTCCTCGACGCTGGCATTGCCGAAGTCGAGGTCGGTGGTGAAGCGCAGTTGTTTTGGCCCGTAGACCTCGATTGCCCCGGTGTTCTTATCCCAATACCCGAGCCCGGTGCCCAGCTCGGTGAGGCCGAACACGGCGTTCGGATCGATGCGAAAGAGTCGATAGCTGACCCGCGTCGTGCCGCGCATCCGGTACGCGCCAGTAATTTGTACGTGCAGCGAGGGATCGTCGCTGCCGTCGGCGAAACCGACGCTCGCGCTGGGTGCGCCACCCCAGTAGCTGACTTGCGCCGGACAGGTTCCGAAGGGCGCCCGAAAATCCGGAGCGAAAGCGACGTTGTGCAGGGAAGGGCCGGACGATAGCCGCACGTCTTCGGCGATCCACAAGCAGCGCCCGTCGTCGGTCGGGACACGTGCCAGCGAGCCGCCGAGGGACGCGATCGGCCCGTCGGGATCATGAATTGGCAAGCACGACGCGGGGCGACTCGGCGTGCTTTGATAAGCCCAAGCAGCGTCCGCACAGTGCCAAGCCAGGGACGCCGCGTCGCACACTGGGTCCACGAAGTGCGGCGTCTCGCAGGCGTTGTCGCCGTGTGCCACGCAGCGCATCGGAGCGGGACCGCACGTACGCGTCGTCCCTGAACCCATGCCTGCTTGAGCGCTGGCGCCAGCATCAGGATTTTCGAGCAGCAACCCCGAACGCGCGCCACAGGACGCTGTCACGACGCCGAGTGCAGCCAGCGCGACGCCGGACCACTGCCTCCGAAGCGCGATGCTGAGCATCCCTACTCGCTAGCGTTGCGCGTCGATATCGTCAATCAGTCACGCTGATAAGTTCCGACCAGCTCACCCCAACCCAGCACGTGCCCCTTCATCGCATCGACGACCTCGTCGCGCTCCGAGCCAGCGCCGAGCTCCAGCGCGGTGTCCAAGGCGAACACCTGAAAATGGTAGTGATGAACACCGTGGCCGGCGGGCGGCGCCGCGGCGGTGAAGCTGGCCTCGTCGCGACCATTTTTACCGAGGCGATAGTCGTGTTGCGACTGCGCATCCAACTCTTGGACGACACCGGTCATGCCGTACACCAGCCAATGCAAGAACGGCTCAAGCGCAGGCGCGTCGGGATCCTCACAGATCACCACCATGGACTCTGCCGTTGCAGGCGCTCCGTGCCAGCTCAACGGAGGGGGCGCGCCTACGCCGTCTGCCGTGCACGAAATTGGCAGCTCGGAGCCGTCATTGAAGGCAATGCTGTGCACTTCAATGCTGGGGGCCAAGCCGTCGGCCAGCTTGTGAGAGGCGAGCTTGCCCGCTCCTGCCCGAACGCCTTGGATTGCGTGGCCCGCCGCAACGCTCAGTTCATGTGCGATTCCCATGCACCTGAGCGGTGCAGGAACTATACCGATGCGCTCACACGGATTTTCAATGCTGGTCGAGGCGTGTGCTGGCCTTTGCGACGGCGCGTTTCGTCGCATGTGGCGCATCTGCTAGAAACCGAGCCCCTGTCGCTTCAGCCGAGCTTGGCGCGATACGCGGCTTCGTCGAAGCCCACGAGCGCGACGCCTTTGCCGAGCAGGAGCGGCCGTTTGATCAATTTTCCGTCCTTCGCGAGCGCGTCGATTGCTTCGGCCTCGGTCATCGTTGGCAAACGTTCCCCGAAGCCGCCTTCGCGGTACGAGACGCCCGACGTATTGAACAGCTTGCGCAGCGGCAACGCGGATGTCTTCAACACCTCGCGCAGCTCGCTCTTCGAAGGCGGGTGCTGGACGATGTCGATTAGCTCGGCATCGACCCCATTCGTCGACAGCCATTTGAGCGCCTTCTTGCAGGTGCTGCACTGCGGATAGTGGTACACGCGAAGCTTCGCCATGGCAGGCGACCCTAGCGCGTTTCCTCAGCGCTTTCCCTGCACCGCGCCGGGCATATGCTTGGGCGCGCCCGCGTCGGGGGCTCCGCCGTCGGGGGCTCCGCCGTCGACGAGCTGCTCGAGCTGCAGGTAGGTGGGCGAATCCTTAGGGATGAGCTCGCCGAGCTTTGCCAGGTCGTGGCGCGCTTCGTCGTTGAACCCGGCGTTGTGGGTCAAAACCACCAGGTAGATACGCGCCATCTCATGCTTGGGGTCGATGTGCAGCGTTTGCAGAAAGGCTTCGCGAGCTTGCATGTAGTGGCCCAGCTTGTCGTTGCAAACGCCGGCCGTGAACGCCGCTTCGGCGTCATTGGGATTGCCTTGCAGCAGGGTCTGAAAGTGGGCCTCGGCCTCTTTGTATTGCGACCGCCCGAGCGCGGAGCGTCCCAGCCAACGCTCGGCTTCGACACCGCGCCCGTCCTTGCGCGCTTTGGCGGCCAGCTCGCCGCACTTGGTTGTCATGTTCTGAGCGTACGCGACGCGTGCCAGGGCAAGCTCCGCGTAGGGATTGCTCGGGTCTGTCTTTAATACGTCTTGCGCCGCAGCCTCCGCCTTGTCCGTCTCAGCGCCTCTCGCCAAGCCTTCCGCGCGCTCACCGAGTAATATCGAGGCCCGCTTGCAATCCTTCGGCGCAGCATCGAGCACCTTGGGTACCAACGCGAAGAGGTCGGCGTTCAAGGCTGCCCGCGCGGCGATTTCGGCGTAGTCACAGGCGTTTCCCGCGGCGGCGGCCTGCTTGACAGCCGTGACTTCAGAGGGGGCTTGCCGAGCGCTCACGAGCGCGCTCACGAGCGCGCTACAATCAATTGCCGGCTGTTTGGCGCGACGGCAGCCGAGGCTAAGCACCCCCGCTGACAACGCCGCGCCGACTACGATGACCTTGACCAGTTTCTCCACGGTTAGGTCAGCTTACAACAGTCTCACCGGCCCAGAGCCACCGACTCACGCGAGCAGGAGTTGGCTTTGGCGATCATCAGGTCATTGCGTCACTGTGGCTTGCAGCACGTTGCCCAGGCGCGAATGGATGCGGATACTGCGGTATTGCACGTCCAGTTGCCGGTGTACCCGGTGCCGCCGATGAGGATGAGGCAGGGATTCTGGATGATCACGACACCGCCGCCCGGCCCGACGGCGGTTGGGCCGACTGAGCCCGATCCGACTGGATATCCCGGGCAGATGTCCGGGTAGCTGCCGGTGAGCGGTTGATTTGCCTGGCAGCCGCCGCCCACCTGGACCGTATAGGGGCTGGTTGCGTCGCAACCCACGCTGTTGGTCAAGAGGCCCGCGGTTGAGGCCGTGTATCGCGTCGTGCACTCGAGCTTGGGGATGGCGACGCATTGCTTGACGCCTAGGGCGCTAAACCCGCTGAGATACGTGCCGGGATCGCACACCGTCGGAATACCCGTCAAGCTCGTGAACGCCGCGCTGCTCGCGACATCCGCGACCGCCGCATTGAACGCATACGGCACGCTCGTAATCGCCTCGCGTGGCGCCATCTCGGCGTCCGCGCCCACGGTGACGCCGAGGTAGCGCACAGTGCCGTCGAACAGCGTGGGCGGGATGGCGGTGACAGAGCCGAGCTGCGCGGAGAAGTAGCCGTCGTCGAGGGTGATGTTCTGCTCTTCCGTCCAGAGCGCGGTGCCGCCCTTGGCGTCGGCGTAGACGTTGAAGACGATCTTCAGCTTGCTCGAGACCGGATCGCCGGTGGTGGCATCGAGGATGCGGCCCT
>DATCFJ010000581.1:0-6690 GCA_036509605.1 Polyangiaceae bacterium
GACGCGCACGTCCCGCGCCGGCGCCGACGGTGAGCGGGGCAGTTCGGTGGGGCGCCGTCACGGGCCCTGCGCGGGCCGCTTCGGAACACCCGAAGGGGTGAAAATGGGCATGAGTCATCCCCCAACTCCAGCCACGACACTCCCTCATCACAAACTGTTCGCGTACGAGCTGTGCCTATCGCTCGTCAAACTCGTCGCAAAACCCGCGTCGCTGACGCTCAGCTGGGCGCTCAACGCGGAAATCCGCCGCTTCGGCAGCGCTCAATTGCGCGGAAGGCGCGGCTCGCCAAACGCGCGCCGACAAGAGTCGCGCATATGCCATCGCACTCTGTGAGTGCTGGGTGAGCTCGCGGATCTTCCCTTCAGCTGGTCGGCACAAGACGGCACGTTCTCCGCTTCGGGCGTGCTCGTCCCGAACGACGCGCCGTACATGCGCGACCGGAACACTGAGGACAACACGATCTTCTCGATCGGCCGATACCCATTGGCAGAGTGAGCGCGATCTGCCGGTTGCTCGCGAAAAGGTCGATTTGGGGCGGTTTCGCGGGCTTTCTTGAGCTAGCCGCTGGCCCTGCGACGAGGGTCAGGTCAACTCAGCTCAACTCAGCACAGTGAAGGGATGCGCCAAGGGTACGGCATCCCCGCGAGCGTGCGACGCGCGACTCGCAGCGGATAGCTCCTCAACGGCGGGCGTTGTTCTACTCACGCCGGCTTGCTCGGGAGATCGCGGAGCGTCATGACAGCGAAGCGTTCGGCGTATTGGAGCGAGCTACGGGTCGTCAAGGAGGCGCACTTGCTCAGCGAGGCGCGTGGGGCATCGCGATCGCTGCAGCGCCGCCAGCGGCACGCGGTCCTCGCTCGGTGATCTCCGTCGCGTCGATCTTCGTCGCGCCAGTGCTCTCACTCGTTGTCGACGAGCAGACGAGAAGCCAATGCTCGAGCTCCGGAAATCAACCAGCGCCTCGCGCCCAAGCTCGGCCTGTCGTGCGTGCAATGCGCCAGCAAGCGCAGCTCTTGCTGGCAGCTGACAGGCGTTCGATACGGCTTCGCGGCGCGCTTGCAGCGCGCCTGGGCTGTGGCTCCCGGCTCTGCTCCAGTCTCTGAATTGCGCTAGCGGCATGCGGGCAGGGGTGCGAGGTGAGGCTCGCTTGCCTGCTGTAGCGCCGCTCCGCTGAGGCGGGGCAGACCAGCAATGGGTTTCCGTTTCTAGCCCTCCGCGAGGGCACCCACCTCGTTGCCGTTCGCTCGCAGGGTGCATCGCATAGAAAAAACTCATGCCCCGAGACGGCCGCGAGCAGGCCCTTCAGCTCGTCATGTCGCCCTCGTGTGCGAGGTCTGAATACCTGCCACGGCCGATCGCGGCGCGTGTTCATGCACCGCGCGCGAGGCTCGAATCGAGCAATAAATGCGGGTATTTCTGGCTGATCTGTGAGGTAGAGCGCGCGCTTAGAGCGGCCTTTCGAGAAGGCCCACGTAGCGGCATTCGGTCGACCAGAGCACGGCGACCAATGCCCGAGGGCGTGGCTCGCGCTGACACGACAAAATGATCTATCTCAGTTTAGGTCTGGATTTTGAGGCCTAACGGTGCTCTCTGTCGGTTCTTAGTTCCCCGCACAGGAGATTTCCCGATGGCAAAGCCGAAAACAAAAGCGACGAAGCAACTCACCAAGAGCGGCCTGCTACTGGCCGTGGTCGACAGCGTTGGCGAAGGCGCCTCGCGCAAAGACGTCAAGGCCGTGATGGACGCACTGGTCGAAATTGGCCACAAAGAGCTGAAGAAGAACGGCGTGTTCGTCCTTCCGGGCTTTGCGAAATTCGTGGTCGTGAAGAAGCCCGCGCGCCCGGCGCGCAAGGGCATCAACCCCTTCACCAAGGAGCCGACGACCTTCGCTGCCAAGCCCGCGAGCAAGGCTGTCAAGGCACGCGCGACCAAAGCAATCAAAGACGCGATCGCGTGATCGCTCTCTGACACGAGCGACCGGCGCTCTGAGCTCGCTCAGGCTGCCGGTCCGCTCCGTCGTCGACGGCGACTGACTAACAGCGCACCGCCCAGCAACGCGAGCCAACCGGCAGGGGATCGCGTTGCCGAGTGCGCCACGATTGCGCAACCGGATGATTCAGAGCTCGAAGAGGGCTCCAGGATTCTCCCTCTGGTTGCTGGCTCAGTGTCCGGAAGGCACTCGTGCTGTTGAAGCAGTCGACCAGTCCGTATTGCCGGCTGCGCCGTCCGTGGTATGCGAGTTTCCGGTCGATTTCGTGCGCGACCGCCAGATGCTCCGCAAGTCGATCCTGTTTCCGCTGCTAGCGGTCTTCGCGGTTGCTTGCGGGCAACCGACCAACAAGGATTGCCCGCCGGACAATCAAGAGCAATGTGTCGACACCACGTTGAGCTACGACAACGGCATCGGTGATCTGCTGAGCCAACGCTGCTCGCCGTGTCACGCAGCGGGCGGCGTTGAAATGTCGATCCCGCTCACCGACTACGTTCACGTTCGGGGCGCGCGCACGGCCATTGTGGGCCAGCTCGTGCCCTGCTTGATGCCGCCCGCGGGCAATCCACAATTGACTATGGCGGAGCGTAATCAAATCCTCGACTGGCTGTCTTGCGACGCGCCGAAGTGACGGCCGCGCCGCGCAAGTCCTGGCGTCGTGTCCCAAGAACGACACTAGCCGGCTGTCACGGCACGTCGACGAAGAATGCAATGTGGCCGTGCGGCGAGGTGTCGCCGTCTAGGCATTGCTCGTAGAAGTGAAAGCGCACGACCCAGCGCCCGGATTCGTCGAAGCGAACGGGGCCGCCGGTGTATTCGCCGGGCGCGGTCTCCGTGAACTTCGCGTTGTAGTCCTGCGCGGGCGCGCGGCGCGTTGGCTTGCACGGCTGATAGACCTCGACCCGTGTCAGCGGGAGCTTTCCGTCGTCGAGCGCTTTTAGCGGCTTGCCAGCGGTGAGGTCGGTGGCGGTCACGGTGAAGGTCACGTCCTCGTTCAATCGGATCGGCGTCGAGGTCCAATGGGCTTCGTACTTGCAGTCGTCGTCGTCGCCGGTGTCGCCGTATAGCGTCTCGCCGTAGATCGCATCGTGCTCCGCGTTGCAATCGGCTGCCCCGGCTTGGCTCGGGCTGCCGTTGTCCGCGGGTGCTCCGCCTGCGCCTGCGCTTGCCTCCGGAGTCGTGCACGCTGCGGGATCGACGACGACCGGCGTTTGCATGCTGCAGTGCGTGTCGGCATCACCCATCACGAGGCCGCCCGCAGGTCCGGTATTCGCGTCCGGCGAGTCGGACGAGCAACTAGCGCTGAGGAGCAAGCCCGAGGCGGCGGCCAGCATCAGGATTTTCGCGGGTTTCATCGGGCTCACAGCTAAAGCAGCGCGCCCGGCTCGTCCAGCGCAATGCGCGCCGTGCGGCAACGTGTCGCGGCTCAGATCTAGTCCGCAGCCGGCAGTCGCGCGCTAACCAAGCGCGAGCTAGGGCAGGCGCGACGGGGGCGGGATCGCTCCGCCGTCGTTCACGTAGCGAATGACCTCGTCCATGAACTTGCGGTCGTTGACCTCGCAGTCCTTGCCCACGTCACCGTAGCCCATGCCTTTGCAGGATTTGCGGCGTGCTTCTTGCGCAGCGGCGATCCCCGGTTGAGCTTCCAGCGCTTTGCGCAGGTCGAGGCCCAGACGCCGCCACTCGATCTTCGAGTACACGATGCCCTGGCGTAGGGGTTCGCGCGAGAAGTCGCCGTCGTGAATGGTGGCGCAGGCGCCGTTCCAGCGCAGCACGTCGTAGCCGGAGTTGTCTCCGACCTGCAGCTCGCCGTCGTTGTCGCGACGCTTCAAGGCGATCACTTCTTCGCCGCGCTCCATCTTGTCGCCGAGCAGCGAGGCGCCGCCCGAGGCGTTGAACGGCTCGGCACGCGCCAGCATGTACAGCCGCTTCCAGCGCGTGCCGGGCTTGAACATGTTCAACGCGACGTCCGGGTACACGTCGTCGCACAGCCGCTTCACCCAGCCTGGGGGGGGCACGCACTCGCGTTTGCCGCGCGCGCAGTGGTCCGGCAGCCCGTGGTGATGAGGCGCGCCCGACGGTGACGACGAGTCGTCCGTAGACGCGACCTCGGGGTGCTCCGCGGAAGGCGTGGACGATGAGCCGCAGCTCACACAGATCAGAAGGAGAAAAGCCGTGATCGCGCGCATCGAAACTCAGCGCCTCATTTCGCTTCGTCAGTTAGCGCTGTCTCGCCGAGCGCACAAGTTCGGCTGAAACATTAACCTGCTCGCTGCCATAAAATTGCAGCACGAGCGCCTCGTGCGTCAGCGCGTGCTCTAGAAGTGCGGAAAACGTTCACCGCGCGGAATGAAAAGGTCGTTACCCTTCCGCTCGGATTTATTTTCCTGACCCGAGTATTGCGCTGGGCAGCACCACCTCCCGCAGCAAGGTTCTGTCACATCGGTAACCCTTTAGGGTGATTGTGCCCGTCGTCGTCGAATCTCGAGCACCAGGTAGATCACCACGGCCAGGTTGATCAAGATAACCAACGCCTTCACGACGCTCGGGTGTTTGAGCAGCTCGTAGGCTTCGATGGGCAGGAACGAGAGGGTGACGATGGTCGTCATGTACTCAGCCCAGGGCTTGGCCAAGAGCAGTCCGACGCCCTCGGTTGCGAACACTGCTGCGTACATCAGTGTGCCGACCCCAAGCCTGTGCAAAGTGCGAGGGCTGATTCCGGCCACGTTTTCCAGCAAATGGTCGACTAGGCGACCGTGGCTGTCCACGCGCAGGAACTCGATCCACTGGCGCACGGTTCCTTCGGCATCCCGATGCTGCAGCGAGAGCACGCCGATGCCGAGCACGAGTAAGCCGAGTCCTTTGAACAGCTTCATCACGCCGATTGCCAGTAACCCGCGGCGCGACTCGAGAGCCATCGCGCGTAGCGTACTCGCTCGCGCTCGAGTGGCTACTGCGCGTTTTTGCCGCAAGCGCTGTCCAGCTTGGGGCTTCGGTCTCCCGCGTTGTCGCCGCCCACAGCCAGCGGGTCGAGAGCAACGCATTGCGCGTTAGCGCGGCCGTACGCGTGGCGCCGCCTCAGTCGTTCCTTATTTCCGACGAGCCAGCGCGGGCCTAGTCATTAGGCAGTGGAGCGGTGCACAGGCTCCGGATCGAGGTCATGACCGGACTCTTGAGGACGCTGCCAGGACACGCGCCCGCCAAGTTCTGTGTTTTGGTGAACGCGCCCCTGACACCCGACTCGCTTCGAGACACGCGAAGGGGTGAGGGGTGCAGGGGTAAAGCCAAAACCAGAAATCGGCGGGCGTCGCCGCTGCTGAGATACCCGTGATGGGGCCGAGGTTCAGCCGGCACCCCCCAATGGCTTGGTAGCTCGTGCCAGTGGCCCTCTTGGCCTTGCTGGCATTCCTCAGTCAACGCTGAGGACGACCACCGCCCGGGTGGCGCCGGACGAGCCCAACGGCTCGCGGCGCCACTCGCGGGCTCTCGCATTTCCGAGTCGTGACGAACGGCGGGTCGGGCGGCAGGCGTCGCTGAGTAGGCCGGCGACCCGCGCGCCGAGCGCGAAGTGGCGTCTTGCCGAGTGATTCGGCTCGTGAGAGTCTGCCTGCTCGCGCGTGGGGTTTATCCCCAATTTCCCGCGGAAAAACTAGGAGTCACACATGCCCAATCCATTCGCCCACATTGAGCTCAGCACCGACGACGTCAAGAAAGCCAAGAAGTTCTACCAAGCCGTGTTCGCTTGGAAGCTGAACGACATGCCGGCGATGGCGTACACGATGATCGACGTGGGTGGCGGCGTGGGTGGTGGCATGCAGAAGAAGCCGATGCCGGAAGCTCCTACGGCATGGCTCCCCTACGTCCAGGTGGACGACGTGAAGGCGACCATGGCCAAGGCCATCAAGGGCGGCGGCAGCGCGGTGCTCCCCTTCCAAGAGATCGGCGAAATGGGCGCGATCGGAATCTTCGTTGACCCGGCCGGCGCGATGCTCGGCGTGTGGGAAGCCAAGGCGGGTAGCCCGGCTGCTGCAGCTCCGCCGCCAGCTGCGAAGAAAGCGCCCGCACCGGCAAAGAAGAAAGCTCCGGCGAAGAAAGCTGCGGCTCCCGCGCCCGCCAAGAAGGCTCCTGCGAAGAAAGCCCCTGCTAAGAAGGCTGCCGCGCCTGCGCCGGCTCCCGCTAAGAAGGCTACCGCCAAGAAGGCGGCTCCGGCGCCTGCTGCGCCCGCCAAGAAGGCTCCCGCGAAGAAGAAGTAGCGCTGAGTTTCGCGCTGGGGTCGCCCCGGCGCGCCTGGTTCAGGGGCGGCACGTGGGACGGCGGAATGCCGGGCGTAGAAAAGCCCGGCGTGAGCCGTAACCCCTCGCCCAGAACCGGCATACCACGGGGAACAACCGTGGACTGCGCCGAGATTCGCCAAGGATTCATGACCGGGGAGGTTCCCTCCGGCGTCTCCGTGGACGAGCACTTAAGGGTCTGCGGGCACTGCGCTGAGCTGTTCAACAATTCGGGCGAGCTCGGGCTCCGCTTAGCGAGTGTCGGCTCGGAAGCAGCGGTCTCTACGAGCTCGCAACTGGCGGAGACCGAATCATTGCTCGCGCGCGAGCGAGGTCTCCGCGCATTCTTGCGCAGTCGTTCGACGCGCGTCCGTTGGGCGCTCAGCCTGTGCTTGCCGGCCTTGTTGTTGGCGCGCGAGCTCGCGCGT
>DATCFJ010000582.1:0-9356 GCA_036509605.1 Polyangiaceae bacterium
GTTGGCTTTCGCGGGCGGCGGAAACGACGAGCTGATTTCCTCATCGTCGTCATCGTCGTCATCGTCGTCATCGTCGTCGTCGTCGGAAGCTTTGGCTTTCGCGGGCGGCGAGCCGTTCTTGGCACCCTTGCCGGCGAGCGCTGGCTTCGCCTTCTGCTTAGCCGGTACCGGCTTCGACGCGGCCGCGACTGGCGCGCCCTTCTTGGAGGAAAGTTCCGACTTTTTGGATCCCACAAGAACCTCTCTCTATGCACGGCCGCGTTGTAGGTTGCGGCGCGCGTTCTCAAATTTTTCGTGGAGCAGATTGTTCTGCGCCTCGACGTTGCCTTGCCTGTCGGCTTGCGCGAGCTCTCCGAGTACGACGGAGGTCAGTTGCTTTTGCTCGAGCTTGTTCAACTTCGCAATGTTCCCTGATAGCTCGGTTCGAGCCGCCTCGAGCAATTCATGCCGAGGCGCTGCCAGGCGAGCAAGGGCGAATGGATGGATCGATGTGGCCAGCTTCGCAAGCACTTGTTCAGGTACGATGCTGTTTCCAACCCGAGTTTGACGCACCGCAGCAACCGCGCGAGCCAGATCCCCGTCCAGTAGGGCTACAGCCTCGAAGGCCTCGTCGGTGTCTAGGAGCTCTGGGAAGTCGAGCATTATGCCTAAAACTTCGCGTCCGATGTCCTCGCGTTGGTCTCGGGAGCGAGCTCGGCTCGGGGGGGCCGACTCCTGGGCCGAGGGAGAAACCTCCGGGCCGATGCTGCGCTGAATCTCCCGGGCATTCGCGTCCAGCAGCTGCTTGTCCTGGCGGAAGTTCAGCGCCCCCGCGACCCGGTCGGCGTAGTTCTGCCCCAAGAGCCGAGCGGTTGGGTCCGGCTCTTCGCGGATCAGCCGCTGCACTTCTTGGCGGATCGCGATGCGCTCTCGCGCGTCAGCGCCGTACGCGCGGTCGAGTGTCGTGTCGATCAAGTACTCGAGCATGCCGCGCGCGGCCTTCAGCACGCGTTGCACGCCCTCTGCGCCCTGACGGCGCACGAGCTCGTCCGGATCCATCTTGTCCGGCAAGGACGCGACCTTCACCCTGAGCCCGGCCACGTTGCACGGCTCGCGCGAGGCCTCCACGGCACGTCGCCCTGCGGAGTCGCCGTCGAACAGCAAGGTCACTTCTTTCGAGAAGCGGCAGATCGCGCGAGCTTGCTCTTCGGTGAACGCGGTGCCGAGCGGCGCGACCACGTTCTTGATGCCGCGCGCGTGCAAGCTCATCACGTCGAAGTTGCCTTCTACTACGACGCAGCTCTCGCCCGAACGCAGTGCTTGGCGCGCTTGGTACAAGCCGAACACCGTTTCGCGTTTCTTGTAGATCGGCGACTCGGGTGAGTTCACGTACTTCGCGGCCGGGTCCGCACCGGGCTGGGCGGTCGACTCGATACCGAGCTCAGCGAGCTCGCTCGGCTCGGGCTCAGGCAAGGCGCGGCCGCTGAACGCGACCACGCGGCCCTGTAAATCCAGCACCGCGAACATCAGGCGGTGCCGAAAGCGATCGTAGTAGCCGACGCCTTGTTTGCGCGGCACGAGCACGCCGATCTTCTCTGCGGCGCCCGCGCCGAGCCCGGCCGATGCAAGATGCTTGGCCAAGCCGTCCCAGCCGTACGGCGCGTAGCCGATACGAAATGATTGCAACGCGTCGGCGATGGGGCCCGTTGCAGCATCAGCCGACAGACCCCGGCGATCGAGCTCGGCGAGCCCGTGACCACCGAGCGGATGCTCGCGCAACATCAGCTCGAAGTAGTGAGCTGCCGCGTTGCCGATCTCGTACAGCTCCTGCTGACGGCGGCGAACTTCGGCTTGTTGCCGCCGCTCGGGCTCGGAGCTCGTCTCGGCGACCTCGATGCCGGCGCGGTGAGCCAGCTCGCGCACGGCGTCGCTGAACTCGAGCCCCTCGATGCGCTGCACGAACTTGATCGCGTCGCCCGACTCGTGACAACCGAAGCAATAGTAGAAGCCGCGCTCCGGATTGACGTGGAAGCTCGGCGTCTTTTCTTTGTGAAAAGGACACACGCCGACGTGGCTACGACCGCGCTTCTGCAGCCTGACGGTCTGGCCGATCAGCTCTACGATCCCAATCTCCCGCCGAATGCGGTCGAGGGTCTCCTGTCCGATCACAGAATTCACATACTCCAAATCGAGGGCGGGGAAAGGCTGCCAGTACGCTTTGTAGCGATATTCACTACCTATCTTGCTTGCTTGTTTGGCATTGACTGAACGCGCGGTCAGTATACAGTGCGGACACGCAATGCGCTCGTTACCCCTCAGAAACCCGCCGAACCGCTGGCGCAAGGAGGAGGTCAGCTACGAGCCGGAGGAGGGCGCTGAAGCCGAGCGCGTCGAGCTCACCGTGTTCGAGGATCAAACGCGGCAGGTCTTGTCCGACAACGACAGCCCGGACCTCGGCTTTCGCTACAGCGTGAACCCCTACCGCGGCTGCCTGCACGGCTGCGCGTACTGCTACGCGCGCCCGACGCACGAGTACTTAGGCTTCGGTGCAGGCGCGGATTTCGAACGCAAAATAGTCGTCAAGCTGCGTGCCGCTCAGCTGCTGCGTGAAGCCTTCGAGAAGCAGAGCTGGGTCGGAGAGCTGGTCCTGTTCAGCGGCAATACGGATTGCTATCAACCGCTGGAATCGAGCTATGGCCTCACACGCGCCTGCCTCGAGGTGTGTCGCGAGTACAAGAACCCGCTGCACGTCATCACCAAGTCCACACTCGTGGAGCGGGACGCAGACCTGCTCGCGGACCTCGCGGCCGTCGGCAGCGCGTCGGTCACCCTCACCATTCCGTTTTGGGACGCCGCGGTAGCGCGCGCTATCGAGCCGCTCGTGCCCACGCCCAAGCGCCGCATGGAGACCGTGCGGCGTCTCAGCGAGCGCGGCATTCCTGTGTCCGTCAACATCGCGCCGCTGATCCCCGGTCTCAGTGATCGAGACATCGTGCAGATCCTCGAAGCCGCAAAGGTTGCCGGCGCGGTCGGCGCCGCGATGATTCCCCTTCGCCTGCCCGGGAGCGTCGAAGCCGTGTTCGTCGAGCGCCTGCGCGAGGCGTTCCCGCTCGCAGCAGAAAAGGTTCTCGCGCGCGTCCGAGAAATGCGCGGCGGCAAGCTGAACGATCCGCGCTTTGGCTCACGCATGCAGGGCGAGGGGCCGTACATCGACGCCGTGCGCCTGCTCTTCGATCAGACCGCGCGCCGCCTCGGCCTGAACACTCGCGAAATGCGCATCAGCGGCGAACGCCCCAGCCCAGTCAGTACGTTCCGCCGCCCGACGGACAGGGGCGGCCAGCTGCGGCTGTTCTGACGACCCCAAAACGCCCGTGGCGGAATCGGCGTCATCCCAAGATCCCGCTGATCTTCCGCCCGTTGGCATGCTCCTCGTCTCGTGGTACACGCGGCGCGGGTCACCGACCCAGTAACAGGCGCGCAGTGTTGACGCGCCGCGACCCCGCGAGGACGAAGCGAACATGACGACGACAGCGAGCACGGCCGGAATCAAAGGCAAGATCACCCAGGTCATTGGACCCGTGGTGGACGTTGAGTTCCCCGCCGGCAAGTTGCCGCGCATCCTCAATGCGCTCACGCTGACCAACCCGTCTATCGACGGTGAGAAGGAGAACCTCGTGCTCGAGGTTGCCCAGCACCTCGGTGAAGGCGTCGTGCGCGCCATCGCCATGGACGCGACGGAAGGCCTCGTGCGCGGCGCCGTCGTGACGGATACCGGCGAGGCGATTCAAATGCCGGTCGGTCGTGAAGTGCTCGGTCGCATCCTCAACGTCATCGGCAAGCCGGTGGATGGTGGGGGACCAGTGAACGCCAAGCAGCACCGCGGCATTCACCGCGAGCCGCCGCCCTTCGTCGAGCAGAGCACGAACGTGGAGATCTTCGAGACCGGCATCAAGGTGATCGATTTGCTCGCTCCGTATCGTAAGGGCGGGAAAATCGGCCTGTTCGGCGGCGCAGGTGTCGGTAAGACCGTGCTCATCATGGAGCTCATCAACAACGTCGCCAAGGCGCACGGCGGCGTGAGCTGCTTCGCCGGCGTCGGTGAGCGCACTCGCGAAGGCAACGACCTTTACCTCGAAATGAGCGAGTCCAAGCTGGAGAGCGGCGAGACCGTGCTCAGCAAGACGGCCCTCGTTTACGGTCAGATGAACGAGCCGCCGGGCGCTCGCGCTCGCGTCGCGCTCTCGGCGCTCACCGCCGCCGAGTACTTCCGCGACGAAGAAGGGCAGGACGTGCTCTTGTTCGTCGACAACATCTTCCGCTTCACCCAGGCCGGCAGCGAGGTGTCCGCGCTCCTCGGTCGTATGCCGAGTGCTGTCGGTTACCAGCCCACGCTATCGACGGAGATGGGCGGCTTGCAGGAGCGCATCACCTCCACGAAGAAGGGCAGCATCACCAGCGTGCAAGCCATCTACGTGCCGGCAGACGATCTCACCGATCCCGCGCCGGCCACCGCGTTCGCGCATTTGGACGCCACGACCGTGCTCTCTCGCGCGATCTCCGAGCTCGGCATTTACCCCGCGGTCGACCCGCTGGATTCCACGAGCACCATGCTCTCGCCGCAGATTGTCGGCGACATCCACTACGGCATCGCCCGCCAGGTGCAGAAGACCCTGCAGCGCTACAAGGATCTGCAAGATATCATCGCCATCTTGGGTATGGACGAGCTCAGCGAAGACGACAAGCTCGTCGTGGCGCGCGCCCGCAAGATCCAGCGCTTCCTGTCGCAGCCGTTCTTCGTCGCCGCGCAGTTCACCGGCTTGACCGGCAAATTCGTGACGCTCAAAGAAACCATCGCGGGCTTCCAAGAGATCCTCTCGGGCTCGCTCGATGATCTTCCGGAGCAGGCTTTCTACATGGTCGGCAACGTCGAAGAGGCGAAGGCCAAAGCCGCCGCGCTCAAGCAGGCGGCTGCGTGATGGACGGCACGATCCATCTAGAGGTCGTGACGCCCGACGGTATGAAGCTCGCGGCGGACGTGAGCGAGTTCACGGCGCCCAGCGTCGACGGCGAGTTCGGCGTGCTGCCTGGTCACGTGCCGCTCTTGGCCGCGCTGACCACCGGGATCGTCAGCTACGTGCTCGGTGGTGAAAAGCACGCGGTCGCGGTAGGTCCCGGTTTTGCCGAGGTTTCTGCCGACAAGGCGCTGCTCATCACCGATCGCTTCATCAAGAAGGAGGACATCGATCCGGTCGTTGTCCGCCTCGATCTGAAAGAAGCCGACGAGGCGCTCGACAAGTTCGATGGCGATCTGCAGGGCCCAGAGTACGGCGCGCTCGTGGCGCGCGAGCTGTGGGCCGCGGCCGAGCTCGAGCTGTACGGCGATCCGCCCCCGCCGCGCATGAAGACCATGAACGAGCTGTCCTTCGGCTTGCACGAGAACTACGCCGGTCTCAAAACCGGAACCGACGAGCCGGCGGAAGACTCGGGCACTGGCGCCGAGGACAAAGCGGCCCATTGAGTGAGTGGAGCCCAAAGGCCCAGCTGCAAAGCCGAGGGCTCCGCCCAAAAAAACACTTCGGCCAGAACTTCCTCGCCGACGAGAACCTAGCCCAGCGCATCGCTGACCTCGTGCCTCAAGGCGCGAGCGTGGTGGAGTTGGGCGCGGGGCTCGGCGCGCTCACCAGGCCCTTGCTCACGCGAGCTGGGCAGCTGGTCGCGGTGGAGCGCGATCGGGATCTCGTCCCCGCGCTCGCCTCGCTTTTTGCGACGGAGATCGCCGAAGGGCGGCTGCGCGTCGAAGAAGCCGACGCCAAAGCCGTGAGCGTGACCGAGCTGCTCGCTGGTGCGCCGCGCCCCTATGTTTTGGCTGGAAATCTGCCGTATCAGATCTCTGGGCCGCTGCTCGAGGCCGCCGTGCACATGGCCGGCGAGGTCGAGCGCGTGATCTTTCTGCTGCAGCTCGAGGTCGTTGATCGCTTGATCGCACCAGCCAATAGCGACCACTACGGCGCGTTGTCGGTGTTCGTGCAGGCGGCCTTCGAGGTCGAGCGTGCGCTCGTGATCCGTCGCGGCGCGTTCTACCCGCAACCCGAGGTGGACTCGGCTGTCGTAGTGCTCACGCCGCGTGCGTCGCGCATCGCAGAGACGCCCGCGTTTCGCGGGCTCGTGAAGGGCGCGTTCGGGCAGCGGCGCAAAAAGTTGAGCAACGCCTGGCAGGGCGTGTGTAACAAGAGTCGGCAAGAGCTGGCGGCCGCGGCAGCGCGCGCGGGGATCGATCTCGACGCGCGCGGCGAAACGCTGGCCGTCGCGGACTTCGCGCGCATGGCGCTGGAGTTGGAGCCGGAGCCGAAGCCGTGAGCGGCTTCGGCCTTGGCGCTCGCCTCGCGCTTGCAATAGCGCTCGGGCTCGCGCTCGTGGGCTGTCCGGCCAAGAGCGACCCCGATCCGCTGGTCCAGCGAGCTGCGTTCGGCGTCTTTTTCGGGGGCCAAATCCAAGACCGCAAAGAGCTGCCCTTCGAGCTCGATCCCGCCAAACAGTCGTGCGGCATCCGTATCGATTTCCGCGCGCCGCTCTCGCACGCGGCTCTGGTCGGTTGGGAGATCGCGCGGCCGATCAGCTCTCGAGCGGCCAAAAGCGATGCCGGCAGCGAGCAAGTGGTCGAGGTGGGCAACGCCTCGGCGCGCATCGGCGAAAGCCGGTTAGATGTGCCGATCTCACTTCGGCAAGGGCAGGTGCTCGGGACTTGGCACGTGCGCGTGAAGGTCGACACCCGCGTGGTCATCGACCGCGACGTGCTCGTGTTCGACGTGCGAGAGCTCCGTTCGCGTGAGCGCGACGCGGGGCACTGAGCGCAAGCGCTCGATGCGAATCCCCAAGCGCGCTAGCGCGCGTACCCCGCGTTCGTGCGAAGCCTTGGCCTGAACGGCGAGAGCCGAAAGGACTGCCTTAGACGCGCCCGGCGCTGCGCGCTCCAGATCCACGTCGAAGCGCATCGGCACCCAGCGCAGTTCGTGCCGACGTTTGGCAAGTCCGGAAAGCGCACGCTCCAGCGCGCCGCGACTCGTAGGATCTGGCGTCGGGGACCAGACGTAGATCAAGCTCGGGCGCGGCTTGCCGCGGCTGATTTCCGAGAGCACGCGCGTCAGCTCGAGATCGGTCCGCCCGCGGTCGGGCTCGAGACGCGCTGGCGCGCTCAAGCCGAAAGCCAGCAAATAGCGGCGTAAGCTGCGCTCGCGTCGCGAGTGAGTCAGCACCTCACGGGCGTCGAACGGCGCTCTGCCGCGCAAGCGATCCGCGCGCCTTGCGATGCGGTCGAGCTCGCTTGAGCGTACGCGCTCGGCAGACTGCGGATCGAGCGGGCGCATGTGCTCGAGCACGCGCGCTGCGACGTCGGCTTCATCGAGCCCTGAGCGATCGCTGTCGACGAAGGTTGCGGAGTGACTGAGCGCTTGCAGGATGCGCGTCGTGTGCGAAGTGCCGCGGTCCGGCTTGAGCAGGGTCAGTGTGCGAGTCGCGACGACCGCCAGCCCGATGCGATCACCGCGTGCGGCGTGGCGCGTGGCATAACCGGCAACTTCGTCGATTGCGCGATCCAGCGGCGCGTAGCCTGGGTTGCCAGCGCCTAGCTCGACCGAGGCGTCGAGCACGAACCAAACCACGTCGCGCTCTTCTTGTTCGTATTCGCGCACCATCAAGCGTCCGCGTTTGGCGGTGGCTTTCCAGGCGACGCGGCGCAGCGCGTCGCCTGCGCGGTGCTCGCGCAACTCGCGCAGTTGCTCGCCGTCACCGGCGGCCGGCCCGGGCCGCCCACGGTCGGCGCTCCGGTGGCTCCTGCCGCCGCGTGCCTGGTGTGCGAACGCTTGATAAGCGCGCGGCATGACCTCTACGCCGTACGGGTTTGCGAAGGTGAGGGGAACCTCGAACAGCCCAGGGTTCCCTTGCACTTCGAGCGACAGACCGTGAATTCCGAAGCGACCCACGCGTCGACCCGATACCCGGAGCACGACGCGCAGCCGCCCGCCTGCAGGCACTTCGCCTTGCGACGGCACGATCTCGATCGACAGCTCGGGCGCGAAGACCGCGCGCAAGCCGACGAAGCGCGCCGCGCGGGAATCGCGATTCCTGACCTCGGCCTCGATCTCGAGCACTTCTCCGCGCGCCACGCGGGCTGAACGCGCTTCTCCGCGCCACAGCATCTCGAAGCCTGCGCTGCGGATGCGGTTCACGCTGACCTCGGTCACGGCGCGCGCCAATGCCAGCCCGACTAGCAAGGAGCCCGCCCAAGCCACGACCGGTCCGCTCTGGAGCAAGAGACCCGCTCCAACTGCGACCAGAGCAGTCGCTGCCAAGTCGATGCTGGTTCGAGTGGGGTGGACCTGCACGGAGCGCCAAGACTATCCTGGCCGGAGGTAGACTTGAACCGCTGGTTGGGCCTTTTTTTCGCGTGTGCGGTGGCGTCCGTCTTGAGCGCGACTGCGCGCCGCTCGAGCGCCCAAAACAGCGGCTATTCGGCGCTCGAGCAAAGCGTGATCAGCCAAGAGCTCGGCCAGCGCGGGCTCCAGTCGGAGCCCGAGCCGGAAGGTAAGCGGATCGAAGAGATCCAGATCGTGACGCTCGACGTTTTCGATGAGCGCGACCCGATGCCCGACTTCGTCGACGTATTTCATGCCACGACGCGCAAGCGAGTGATCCGCCGCGAGCTCTTGTTCGAAGAAGGCGCACCGTATCGCGACGTCCTAGCTCAGGAGACAGCGCGTAACCTGCGCGAGTTGATTCAGCTTTCGATCGTGCTGGTCGTGCCGGCGCGCGGCAGCGCACCCGATCGCGTGCGGGTGCTCGTGATCACCAAGGATGTCTGGAGCTTGCGGCTGAATTGGCTGCTGCAGTCCGCTAACGCGCACATCAACTACTTGGCGCTGAACCCGAGCGAAGAAAACCTGCTCGGCACGCACGCCATCATTGGCGGTCTATTCGTGCTCGACCCGGCGAGCTACTCACTCGGTTTGTCACTGGCAAACAAGCGCTTGCTCGGCTCGCATGAGCTGGCGATGGTGTCCGCTAACTTCATTCGTAACCGCGATACCGGAGCAGCGGAGGGGTCGTTCGGCGAGTTCCGTTACGGGCAACCGCTGTACTCGCTCGACACCAAGTGGTCGTGGGGCACGTCGATTCTGTGGCGGCATGACATCGCACGTCGCTTCATCGGTGTTGACGTCGCCGATTACGACGCGCGGGTCACGAATGTAAACGACCGCATCCCGGAGACGTACGACCGGGATCGCCTATACGGCGGCTACGAGGTCGTGCGTTCGTTCGGCCGTCGTTTCAAGTATGACGTTTCGCTGGGTGTCGAAGCCTTGCGGCAGGTGTACGGCGCG
>DATCFJ010000583.1:0-7380 GCA_036509605.1 Polyangiaceae bacterium
AGGGCGCCGCCTCGCCGCACAAGCACGCCGGTGACGACGAGCTCGACGTCGGCTACTGAAGTAGCTGCTATTTTCGGCAATTCGTCAGAACGCTTGGCCAGCGGAGAAGTAGCCGCTGACCGGCATGGCGTCGGGGGACCAAGCGACGTCCGCGCGGATCACGAACGACGTACCCGATTGCACGCGCAGGCCGCCGCCGACTCCGTACTTCAGCCCAACACCGCGGCCGTCGAGCTCGGGGTGTGACGCGCTGTCCGCCCACACTCGGCCACCGTCGAAGAAGGGCACGAAGCCAAGCACGAGGGGCTTACCGAGTGCGTGAAAGGACACTGCCTCGAGCCGTAGCTCGACATTGCCGAATGCTTTGAGCTTGCCGTAGTAGCGCTGTGCGGGTACGCCGCGCACGCCGGTGGTCCCGCCGACTGCAAACGTGTCGTTGAAGCGAGCCAGCTCATAGAACGGCACGTCGCCGAACATCCAATCAGCAACTCCCCGCACCGCGAGAGTGACGCGCTCGGTGCCAAGCGGCAGGAAACCACGCAGGTTCAGGGTGGCTTCGCCATAGCGGTAGGGGAACTCCGTAGTTCCTCCGGGGCTGAGCTTGAGGTCCAGAGTGTCGAACGAACCGCGATGCGAGGACGTTTCGTTGTCGCGCGTGTCCCATTGCAAACCGTATTTCAAGAGCACGACGGCGTTCGACCCGGTGTCGCCGATGAGGCCTTTCACTTCGGCACTCGCCGTGCGCCGGTCTTCGGCGAGCTTGGAGTCCAGAGGCACGTGAATGATATTTTGGATGTAGCGAAAGCCGACGCGACCGATGAGGTGATCCACAATTCCCGTGCGCACGTCGACATCGAACTGCGGATGGCCGCGTGTGTACTTGAAGTACTCCGACGAAGTATTTTGTCCCGCCACGGACGAAGCGTTACCCATACCGAAGTAGTCGACGCTCTCCCAAGTGTAAGAAGGCCTGAGCTCCAGCCGCAGCGGCGCACCAAACAAGCGCGGGATGGTCAGCCGCGCGTAGAGATCTTGGTAGGGCACTGTGAAGCCCTTGCCGGCGCTGTACTTGAACGTGATCAACCCGGACGAGTCGATATTCCAGAGATACGGATCGATACCCTTCTTCACTCGCGCAATGCCCGCAAAGTATCCGCCACCAAAACCGAGATCAGTACTGCCACCGACGACGGGCACGAAGTTCGTCTCGGTTTTTTCGCCTTCGTCGTCCGGCTGACTCGAGTCCGGCGGAGCAAGAATCGACGTCTGTAGTTCGTCCTCCTGCCTGCTGCTCGAATTCAACGCATCCGCAGCAAGGCCCGACGAGCTCCAACACGCACTAAGGAATAAGAAGCGACGCAAGACACGCCGGAAGCAGATCGACACGAGCCAGCCACTGCATTTGCTATGCCGCCCGAATTTTGCGAGAACCGCGGCGCCGACAGCGGCGATAGCGTGGCGCGCGTGCGAGGCGCGTCAATTTTGCCCCGGCGAGGCTCAGCCTGGCGAGAAGATCATCGGATACACGACGGTTACGATTCCGCCGTCGGGTGGCGGGAACTGGATTTTGAAGAACTGCGAAACGATGCATTTGACCACGTCTGGCTCGCTGAGGTCGGAGCCACCGTCCGAGGCATGACTGACGGTGCCGTCCAGCTCAATCACGAAACGTGCTGTAACCTTACCCGTTAGGTTCGGGTTTCGCCCCAAGCCCTGCTCGTAACAGCCGCGAAAGAAGCCATAGGCTTTTCGAACCACGCTTTGAATCAACTCCGGTGGAAGGCGCTCCGAAACCACCGAGAGCTCATTGGCTGTGCCCTCACTCTCCGGCGCGGAGGCGTCGCGGAGAAAGAGCAACGGTTCGCCGACCTGCGGTGAGCGGATGGCTTCCAATGCTGATTCGATGAGCGTGTTCTTGGTTTCTTTTGCTAGGGACAAGACGACGCCCACGCAAGGGCTCTTCGCGCAGGTCGCGCGCAAGAAGGCGTAAGCGTCGGCCATGGTGCGCGGCTCGACTTCACGTAGGACCTCGGTCTTCCCAGGCCCGTCACCGCGATATAGCTCCAACGCACGAATGTGCTCGGGCTCGGCGACCAGACGCACCCAATGACCCGTGGCCGACTCGGGCAGAGCAAGCCGAAGCGGCACCGCACGTGAGCCACCAAACCGCACGGACCCCGACTCGCTCGACCATTGCGGCAGCTCGTGGAGGAGCAAGCGGCTCAGCTGTGCAGAGCCCTGAGCCTCTAGCTCGAACTGAAAGTGGATGTTGTGCTCCCGACAAGGAATGAGCAGCCGCGTCAGAGCAGTTGGCCTCTCTGCGCTGGCCGCTAGTTCCTCGACGTGCGTGCCGTTGACGAGAACGTCAGCGCCATGAACGGCGATCGTAACCTCATCGGGCAAGGTACAGGCCGGCCGATGCGGCGGCTCAGCCACAAATGCGGGCGAGCTCGACGAAGGCACCGGCGAAACGAGATGTGAAGCATGAGGCGGGCTCCCCACACACCCAAACATCAAGCCTCCCAACACCCAAACCGCTCGTCCCCGCATGCTCTACCTCCTACCAGATCCCTTGACCGAGCGCCCCCTCTCCTCGTATTAAGTGAGCGCCCATGACGATCGAAGCCGCCGTTGCCGACACCTCTGCAAAAACAGTCACGTTCGCTGGCAAGACCTTCGCAATCCAGGCGCTGTCTGACGACAGCTACACCGTGTTGCTCGCCGGCATCCCCGTAGGTCGCGTTGTTTACTCGTTCGGCGCGGCCAACGGCGTTCCCGAAGGCGACGCGATGAGCGAGGACGACCTGTACGCGATCGCTGAGGCGTGGTTTGCAGCTGTCGACGCCTAAGTGACCGCGGTTCGCCTGGATCGCGGAGCCGACGGTCGCCTGAAGGCCTGGGTCTGCGGCGCGTGGGATCGCATTCGCCTGCGCAAATGCGCGGACATCGTGCAGGACAGCTTCGGCGGGGACGCGCGTGATCGCGTCGGTGGCGCTGATTTGGTGTTTTGGGATTTCATGGTCGGCACCGAGCTCATCACCGTTCACCTCGAGCAGCACGTCGGCATCGCGATCATGGCCAACAGCCAGACCGCGTCGAACGAAGCACTGGTGCGGGAAATCGCCGAACACCTAGTGCTGCACGCGCAGCTCTAGCCGCTCAGCAAGCCGAGTGCCTCTTGTCGCTTCCACTCGGCAAGCACGATCCCTGACGCAACCGCCACGTTCAAGCTCTCGGTCACGCCCGCTTGCGGGATCGTGATCTGCTCCTGACACTCGTCCAGCACCGTCTGCTCTAGGCCGCGCCCTTCCGAGCCAATCAGCAGCAAATCCGCGCGCTGGAAGCGAAAGTGGTGCAGTGAGGTCGCGCTCTTGCGTGGCACCGTCGCCACGCGTCGCCCGGCATAGCCGCGCACGAACTCGAGCGGATCGCCAAGGACACGCTGCCAAGCGATCTTCGAGAAGGCGCCTGCCGAAACCGTGCGCAGACGCTGCGAGTAAGACTTCCCGTAGCGCTCACGCACGATACGATGCGGGTCGAACACGTAACAGCGTTCGAACCCAAACACCTCCAACGTGCGCGCCAGCACGCACAAGTTCTCGAACTGCTCGGGAGCGTAAACGAAGACTTCCATGACTCAGTGCTCGGCGGCCGGCAGCGCACTAAGACGCTCTTTGGCGGCGGCAACGTAGACCGAGCGCGGGTAACTCTTCAGCAATTCCATCAAAATTTCTCGCTCGTCGCTGGGACGCGCCAGTAGCTTCAAAGCTTGTGCTTGGCCCCACAGCGCTTCAGCCATCAGATCCGGATTGCCTATATGCCGGTAGATCTCAAACTCACCGAGCGCCAGGTTGGGCTTCCCTTGTTGCATGTAAATCACACCCAGCGAAAGGTGCGTCGTGATGCCCTCGGGGGAGCTCGGAAAGAATTGCTCGATCTGCTCGGAGATCGCGATTGCGCCGGATAAATCGCCCTTTTCGCGGGCTTGGACGGCCCGCGCGAACATCTCGGTCGGAGGCAGACGGCGCTCTGGTGCTAGTTGATTTTTGGGGGGTTCCACTGACGCGGCGGGCTCCGGCGCGACTTTCACCAGTACTTGGTCGTGCGCCAAGCTGGGCGCATGCGCGCTCGCCGCACCGGCCACGCGCCCGTGCGCCCGAAACCAATGGAAGCTGTGAAACTGTCCTCTGAAGATCAGAATCGACAGCGTGGCAATGCCTGCCATCAGCAGCGCCAAGCCGAACGACTGAGCCGCGACACGCTGACGAGTCGAGCGATGCAAGCGGGCGGCTTCGTCGTCGGACATGGGCTGGTTCGCGATGCTGCAATCTTTAGCAGCCTCCGCATATACCCGAAAGCTAGTCGCGCGAGAACAAGGCGCGATAGCTACTCGGACTGACACCCAGCGTGCGCTGAAACGCGCGCGCCATGCGCACCGGGTTGTCGAAGCCAGAACGCGCCGCGACCACCTTCGCCGACAACCCGCGGTTGATCAGCAAGCGAGCTTGCTCGACACACAGCCGCTCGATCAATTTGGCGGGCGTGGTGCCCATTTCTGCCACGCAACGCCGATGCAGGGTTCGCCGAGACATGCCAGCCGCGCGCGCCAGCTGGTCGACGCTGGCGCGGCGGGCCGGCTGCCGACGCAAGCCCTCGAACGCGCGACTTAGCGCCTCGTCGGCGCCGGTTTGGCTGATCAGGGTTTCGCTGAACTGCGATTGAAACCCAGGGCGCCGCGCGTACACGACCAAGCGAGCCGCCACCGAGTCCGCCACGCGCCGACCAAAATCTTGTTCGACCAAAGACAGCGACATATCAATGCCCGTGGTGACCCCGGCCGACGTCCAGACCTTGCCCTCTTGCACGAAGATGGCGTCCGGCTCGACTGTGACTTGCGAGCGAAAGACACTCAGCTCACGGCACACCGACCAATGCGTCGTGGCGCGCAGCCCATCGAGGATGCCGGCACGCGCCAGCACGAACGCACCCGAGCACACCGACCCAATGCGCCGTACGACCGGAGCGGCGTTGCTAAGCCAACGCACGAGCGCGACCGAAGCCAGCGCCGCGCGAATCGCTTTTTCCTCACCGCCGACCACGAGCACCGTGTCTCCGAGGCGCGGCCTGACGCGCGACAGCCGCTCGCTCAGCACCGAGATGCCGCAGGTCGTGCGGAGCTGGCCGCCCGCCTCCGAGCACAGCGCGACCTGATACTCAATGCGGCCCAAGCTGCGGTTGGCGCCCGCAAACACCTCCGCAGGCCCGAAAATGTCGAGCCCTTGCGCGCCTTCGAAGCCGACCAGCACGATCCGCATTTGGCAGAATTTAGTCTACTTATGGCATTCCTGCCATGGCGATCCGCACTAGATCGAAAGCAACCAGGAGGTTCGCCATGACGACTCGCATCGGGATGCTGTTGTTCCCCAAGCTCACGCAACTAGATCTGACGGGGCCGTACGAGGTGCTAGCGCGTTTACCAGGAGCCGAAATATCTTTGGTTTGGAAAAGCTTGAAGCCGGTCTACGCAGGCACGGGGCTCGGCCTCTTGCCGACGTGCACGCTGGCTGACGCGCCAGAATTCGATGTCCTGTTCGTTCCCGGTGGCAGAGGCGTCGTGCCGCTATTCCGAGATCAAGAGGTGCTCGGGTTTCTGCGTGAGCGAGCGCGCACAGCGCGCTACGTGACCGCGGTCTGCACCGGCTCGCTCCTGCTCGGCGCAGCGGGGCTACTCGAAGGCTACGAGGCAACCACGCACTGGGCGTTTCACGAGCTGCTCGTGCACGGCGGCGCGAGACCAGTGCGAAAGCGAGTAGTCGTCGATCGCAACCGCATCACCGGCGGCGGAGTGACGGCGGGCGTCGACTTCGCGCTGCGCTTGGTGGCCGAAATCGGGGGCGAACAGCTGGCGCGCGCGATTCAGCTCGGCCTCGAATATGACCCAGATCCGCCCTTCCGGAGCGGCTCTCCTGAGCTGGCTGGCCCGGAGCTCGTGGCGCTCGTGCGAAAGCAACTGGAGCCTTCCCGCCAAGAGCACGCCGCAGCGCTAAACCGAGAGTAGCGTTGATTTGCAGGCTCATATTCAGTGCCTCCGCAGTTAGAAGATAAGACTCTCTCCGACGCCCGCAAAGGGCTCTTCGATCACGAGCTCCCCGGCCTCCGAGAAGCGATACGGAAATGTGACGATGATTGAGTACTCGTCCTTGTGGTCGAGGCGCACGGCGACCGCCTCGCCCGTACTCGGCGCGACGGCTGGCACCACGTGCAGCAGGGCGGTTGCCCGAAGCTCGCCACGCACGGCGCCGTCACGAAAGCTGGCCTCGAGCTCAGCAACTTGCTCGGCGCTCGAGGCCTGAGGCTCGGCACTCCAGCCGCCCACCTGCACGATCTCGCCGGCGCTCGACATGGTGCTGCCGAAGGGCTGCAGCGTGCGGTGCTCGCTCAGCATTTGCTCGGCGACCGGGAGCACCGCGCTCATCAATGCTTCGCAATCTTCCTTACAACGGCTCATGACGGTGCGCCGTTTCTAGCACGATCCAACGGGAAATTGCGGTGCATCGCACAGGGTGGGATTGGCAGCTCAGTAAGAGCGTGGCAGTTTCGGGAGATGCGTTGCACGGCAATCGGGCGAGGTGCTGGGCTGCTCTTGATTTCGCTATGGGCAACCGCGTGCGGTAGCAATAGCGATTCTGGAGCTGGGCCGAGCAGCTCAGGTACAGGCAACACATCCGGCGGGAGCAGCAATTCTGCCGCCGGCGCAAGCAGCGGCGGCAGAAGCAGTGGCGATACTAGCAGCGGCGGCGCAAGCTCCGGGCAGAGCGGCTCTGGCAACGACGGCAGCTCGGGGGCCGGTCAGGCGGGCGGCACGGCGCCCAGCGGAACCTCGCCGATGCTCGGCGGCTGCGCGGTATTTCCCGCCAATCACATCTTCAATACACCGATCGACGGCATGCCGACGCACGCCAATAGTAAGGCGTTCCTAGACACCATTGGCGCACACAAGATCCATTTGGACTTGGGCACCTCTGTCGACCAAAAGGCTGCCGACTATTACGGCATCCCGTACAACATCGTTCACTCCAAGGCGATCCCGTGGGCGAACGTCACCTTCTCCACCACTGACGGCACCGCAGACGAAGGCGACTGCGCCGTGGGCGACGCGCACACGTTCACGTCACCGTGCACGGGTGCAGCGGCTGCGAAACCGCAGTTCCCGATCCCCGCCGCGCCGCTCGTCGAGGGCGGCATCGAGACCGACCAATCCAAGTACGGCGATCACCACGTGCTGCTCTTGGACGCGGACACCTGCGGTCTGTGGGAGCTCTATCACGTGTATTCGGATCCGAAGGGCGGCTGGGACATCTTCGGTTCGGCCTACTTCGA
>DATCFJ010000584.1:0-3069 GCA_036509605.1 Polyangiaceae bacterium
GGGCAGCGGGTCGGAATGCTGCACCTGTTCTGATTCCGGCACCAGATCCGCGCGCGCGGCCGGGGCCACGAGCGCGAGCCCAGCGACGGTTGCCGTCAGAATCCAGGTGTTGAGCCGCTTTCCCATGCTGTTCGCTCAGTGATTGACGGGCCCGGGCGATTCGGCGCCGGGGGTCGCTGCGGTCGGCGTCGCTTTCGGCATCGAAGCGGGGGCGGCCGAGGGCGAGGGCGCAGGTTTAGCTGAAGTTGCCGGAGCGGGCTTGGTTTCGGTTGGCCTTTCCTTCGCGGGCTCGCCCTTGCTGCTCGGTTCCGCCTTAGCGCCGGCGTCCGTTGAAGTAACACCGGCGTCCGCGGCGGCTTCCGTAGCGACCGGCTCGGCCTTGGGCGGCGGCGCGGGGGTCGCGCTGTTCGGGTCTTTCTGCAGCTCGCTCACCACGAGCCCTTTGGCCAGATCGATGGGCAAAGAGACGAGGCCCTTGCTGCGGTCGACGTAACCCGCGGGCGAGTTCAGCGCGCCCCGCTGCGAATCCTTCAGCGCGATCACGACTTGGTTCGCGTCCGCGGCTTTCTCGGACTCTTCGACTTCGATGTCGTGTCGGACGAGTGCGGTCACGGCCGCCGTGATCGAGAGCATCGCCAAGAGACCAACTGCGACCAGTGTGCCGAGCGCGCCTGCGTTGACCTTGTCGACTTGTGTTCCGTCGACCTCGCAGTCTGTGTTGTGAGCCTCGCTGGACATCTAAATTCTCCTACAAATTCTCGAAGGCTAGCGAATCGGGCAGGCGCGGGTCGTTCTTGGCGAGCAAGTCGAGGTTCTTGGCGCGGTAAGCGATCCCGGCGATGAACAGCGAAAGGACGCCGACCCAGCAGGTCAGATCGATCAGCTTGAACGGCACTTCGTCGACGCCGAGTGTCGGCATTACTAGCCAGTACATGTCGAGATAGATCATGACCAGCTGCCAGATGGCCCAGAAGGCCAACGCCTTGCGGTTCCGCTTCACCCAGCGCGAGAGCAAGCCGAAAAACGGGATCACGAAGTGCCCGAAAAGCAGCACCCACGACAGCGTGCCCCAGCTGTTGGCGAAGCGCTCTTTGAACCAGAGTGTCTCCTCCGGGATGTTCGCGTACCAGAGCAGCATGAACTGTGAGAAGCCGATGTACGCCCAGAAGATCGTGAACGCGAAGATCATCTTCCCGAGATCGTGGAAGTGATGGACCGTGACGCTCGACGTCAGGCGCCCCTTGCTTTGCAGCCACATCAGCGACAGCGCCAAAGACGAGTTGATCGCCAGCACGCAGCTCGCGAAGTAGTAGACGCCGAACATGGTGCTGAACCAGGTCGGGTCGAGGGACATCAGCATGTCGAACGCGAAGAACGTGATGGTAATCGCAAAGCCGATCATCGCGGGGCCCGCGGCGCGGCGCATCGTTACGACGGTCTTGGCGGCCGTCGGCGCTTGTTCCTTGTCTTGGCTCAGGCTTCGGTTGAGGTAGAACGAAGACAGCCAGGTCCAGAAGCCTAGGTAGACGACGAAACGAATCGCGAAGAACCGCGTGTTCAGGTAGCCGATCTTGTGGGCGAGCTCGGCGCTCTCGCGCATCAAGCTGCTGTCAGCCCACTTGTACAGCATCGGATTGCCGAGGATCAGCGGCACGACAACCGGCAACGACAAGAGCGCGAGCACCGGCGCGTTGCTGGCGATCAGCTCGCCGACGCGCCTGATCACCAGGCTCCAATGCGAGTTCACCACGTTTTGGAGGGTGACCCACCACAGCGCTCCCGCCCCGATGGTCACTACCCAGACGAACGCGACGAGATAGGAATGCGAGAACCGCCTCCAGTCGTCGTGCTCTCCCGCTCCGAGCACGGCGCTTATGAAGAGCGCCAGCACTCCGACACCGACGGCCTTGACGAACAAGGATTGCCCGACGTCCGCCAGACGAACGTTGTCGCCCGCCGGCTCGTCGCCGCCACTACTGCCCTTTTTGCCCTTTGCCATTTTCCGTCAGGGTCCTTTGCCGCTCACTTGAGGCTTGCTCGCGCGTCCGCTGGTAGGTCAGCGACACTACCGCTGCGGCTGCGCTGCAGAGCGCGCACGTACATGATGATCGCCCAGCGATCCTCGGTTTTGATTTGGGGGCCGTAGGCCGGCATCGTCCGAATGCCGTTCGTGATGCTGTTGAAGAGCTGTCCGACCGGCATTTGGCGCAGGTACTCCTGCGTGATGTTGGTCGGCGACACCCAGGTGCCCTGCTGCAGCGAATCGGCGCGCTTGGCGACCATGCCATCACCCAAGCCGATTTGGCCGTGGCACGGCGTACAGTAGATGCCGAAGCGCTGGCGACCGCGATCCATGGTCGCTTCGGTCAGCGCGATTTCGCTCGGGAAAGTGCGTGCCCAGGCGCCACCTTCTTTGCCCTTGTAAAAGTGGTCGTCGTCGCGCGCGTCGCCCACGGCGACCGTGCCCTCGATCGCCGGGCGATCCGAACGGTTGTCGGCGAAGAACGGATTTTCGCGCTGCGCTTTGTATTTCGGCTGCGAATCCATGTCTTGGATGATGTGGATGCGCGTGCTCGAGCTCTTCGTGTAGCGAGCCTTGGCGGCCAGCGCGAAGGGCACCACCGAGGCAACCGCCACGATGATCAAGCCGTAAACCAGGCCGATCGGCAGCTTGTCCTTGGTTACGCGATCCTCGAGCACGGTCTCGATCGCCACCGGGTGCGTGCTATTGAGGAGCGCGCGGGTTTCGAGCGAGTCGAACTTCGGGTCGCTCGCTTGGATGAGCAGGAAGAACTTGTCGTCCGTGACGCGCGCGAAGCGCCGCACGTGGTCCAGCGGGTGCGAAGGCTCGGGCAGGTTGTTCAGCATCAGCATGCCGACCAACGTGGTGACCGCGCTGAGCAGCACCGTCAGCTCGAACATGATCGGCACGTTGGCCGGGATGCTCCAAAACGGCTTGCCGCTGACGAGCCACCGGTAGTCGTGGGCGTTCGTCCACCACTGCAGCCAGATCGCCGTAGCTAGACCGGTCAGGCCGGCGCACAGCGTGAACCGAGGCAGGATGGTCAT
>DATCFJ010000585.1:0-5604 GCA_036509605.1 Polyangiaceae bacterium
AGGTAAAAGGTTTGGTTGGCCTCGAGCACGTGACTCCGGGGCGCGCGTTGGTGATCGGGCTCGGGCAGTGCTTTTCGCTGTGGCCGGGTTCTTCGCGCTCGATGTGCACCATCGTGGCTGGCCAGGCTACGGGCCTTTCCACGGCAACGGCCGCTGAGTTCTCGTTCCTGCTGGCGTTGCCGACGCTCGGCGCCGCATGTGTGTACGAGGCTTTCAAGGCGCGCCACGAGCTCGGCTCGTCGTCCGTAGGCGGCGCGCCGGTCGCGGTCGGGCTGGTCGTGTCCTTCTTCGTGGCTTGGGGCGTGATCTCCGTGTTTATCAAGTACTTGCAGCGCCGCGGCCTTGCGCCGTTTGGCTACTATCGCATCGCGCTGTCTGCGGTCGTGTTGTGGATGGCGTTGAAGGGTTGAGATGAATACGCTTCACGCGCTCCGCGCAGCCGTAGCGAGCTGCGCGTTCAGCGATAGAAATCCTGTACGATCCAGGTTTGGCCGCTGGCGGTCGTGCTGAAGCCGCAGCTCACGCTGCGGAAGCTCGGCTCGACCATGTTCAAGTAGTGGCCATGACCGGTTTCGAACGTGCCCGGCCCTTCGGCGAACATTTGCGCCAGGCATTTGTCGATCACCTGATCGAGCGAACCGGGCCAACCCGGGCACTCGTTCTGGCCGCCTTCTTGGCAGCGCCCGAACGCGCCATGGGCGGTGTGGGTGGCGCTGTCGTTTTGGGCTTGTGAGTCGCCGCAGGCTTCGCGATCCGTGCGCCTTGCTAGCGGAGTCGGCGTCACACGCGCGCGGAATTCGTTGATGCGTTGCACGCAGCGAGCGCGCAGCGCGTCGAGCGGATCGGCGGGGTTGGCGGGAGCGGGAGCGGGCACGGGCACGGGCACGGCTGGCGTGGGCGGCGCGGCTCCGGGGAAGCAGGCGTAGCCGAGCCACGTGGGCAAGCATTGCGAGCCTGGCTTGCACGCTGCGGCGCTGGTGCAGCCGCCGCAGCGGTTGCCGACGCAGTGGGAGAACGGGCATTGCAGATCTTGGTCGCTCACGCACGGCATGCCGAGCGCTGGCGCGCCCGCCACCGGAGTTGCCGTAGCGACTGGCGCCGCGGTCGGCGCCGGCGCCGGGTAGCTCGTGACTACTGGCCCTGCGGCCTCGGGGTAGCTAGGCGGCTGCTCTTTCTTGCACGCCGCACAGGCGCACCCCAAAACAAACCCGAACCAAAGCCATTTCCCCACGATCTTCGAGACCACTATTGGGGCGTGTTCCAGCCGCCGATGTCGGCCACCAGACGATCGGCTTGTGGCGGGCCCCAACTGCCGGCTTCGTACTCGAACATCGGGCTCGGGCCGTGAATGATCGGATCGACGATCGCCCAGGCGGCCTCGACGACGTCCTGGCGTGCGAACAGCGTGGCGTCGCCGACCATTGCATCACCGAGTAGGCGCTCATACGGGCCCAGCCTGCCGTCCTGCCCTTGTTCGTTGCCTTCGACGACGGACAGCTCGACCGGGCGGCCGCGCATGCCCTCGCCGGGACGCTTGGCGCGCGCGCCGAGCGCGATCGTGACTTCGGGATTGAGACGGAAGCGCACGTAGTTACCCATGGACGGCGCGGGCTCGTGAAACACGACCTGTGGCGGATTGTTCAGCTCGACGGTGACCTCGGTGACGGTCTTGGCCAACGATTTTCCGGCCCGTACGTAGAACGGCACGCCTTCCCAACGCCACGAATCGACGTGCAAGCGCAGCGCGGCGTACGTCGCCATGTACGAGTCGGCGTTCACTCCGGGCTCGTCGCGGTAGCCGCGAAACTGACCGCGCACCATTTGGTCCGGGCTGAGCGGGCGGATAGTGCGCAGGACTTTGGCTTGCTCGTCGCGCACGGCCTCGGGGTACGTGCTCGACGGTGCTTCCATCGCCAAGTAGCTTACGATTTGCAGCAGATGATTTTGGATCACATCGCGGATCACGCCCGTCTCTTCGTAGAACTTACCGCGACCTTTGACGCCGAAATCCTCGGCCATGGTGATCTGCACGTTCTCGACGTAACGGCGGTTCCAGATCGGATCCAGGAACGCGTTGGCGTAGCGGAAATACAGAATATTTTGGACTGCTTCCTTGCCCAAGAAGTGGTCGATGCGGAAGATCGATTCTTCCGGAAAGACCTCGTGCAGCGTCTGATTCAAGGCTCTTGCGCTGGCTAGGTCGCGCCCGAACGGCTTCTCCAGGACGACGCGCGCCGGCGAAGTGCAGCCCGCTTTCTGAAGCTGCTGCACTACGGTCCCGAACATGGATGGCGGGATGGCCAGGTAGTGGGTTGGCAGCGTCGCACCGCCGAGCGCAGCCTTGAGTTGCGCGAAGGTGTTCGGGTCGGCGTAGTCGCCGTCGACGTAGCGCAGCTGCTTGGCCAGGATCGCGAATGCATCCGGATCGAGACCGCCGCACTCGGTGCAGCTTGCCTTGGCGCGTTCGATCAGTTGCTCGAGCGTGGCGTTCGATTTTGCGACGCCCACGATCGGAAAATTCAGTACGCCGCGGCGCGCCATGCGTTGCAGCGCCGGGAAGATCTTTTTGTACGCGAGGTCACCGGTCGCGCCGAAGAAGGATAGCGCGTCGGATCGCGGTTTAGCGTCGCTCATGAGCTCTCACTTTTCTGCCGGAGTTGGCGGTCAGACTCGAGGGTAGTCGAAACCGCGCGCGCTCACCTTCGCCGAGCGCGCTCCCGAGCGTTCTCGGCCGCGCAAAAAAATTTTGAAGCGATCTCCATGACTTGCAAGAAAGACTGTGCGGACGTTCAGTGCCCTGCTAGACGCGAAAGTCAAAGGAGCTCGCATGGACCCGAATCGCCGACCCCCGTTGAAGAGTCTCGAACCCCCAGCCGTTCGCTCGTTCCAAGCCCTGGATCACTTCGTTACCGCGGGTGGGATGCGCGTCACGTACTACGCGCTGTCGCTCGAACAGGTGCCGGCCGACTTCTTCGCCGATCCCGACGGCGCGTGGAGCTACGAGCTGTTGGCTCGGGCCGCGGGCTTCGCATCGCACAGCGGCGTTGCGGTCGGCGCGTTGAAGGCGGAATTCAACGGTCACCCGGAAGGCGCGGCCGTGGTCACGCTCAACGCACTGACTCGGCCGTACGTGGCCATCGTCGAATGCCCGATCGCGTACGATTATTTGCTGCAGCCCGAGGACACTGCAAGCTCCGCCGCCTGAGCTGCTGAGCTCTAAGAGAGGAGCGTCAGCCGCCGCCCTGGATCACTCGGAACTGCGCACGGGCGCCAAGCACGGTCTGAATGCGTAGGCTCGCTTGGGCGTCGCGCATGAAGCTGCCCGGAAAGCGCAGGCGTTGTTCAAGCTCGCACACGCATTCCGCGAATTCGAAGTCCGCAACCTCGAGCGCTCGTTCACGGGCCACGGCCAGCTCTGCGCTGAGCCAGGCCTGCACGACCTCCAGCGCGGCCGCCGGCAGCTCGCGGAGCTGCTGCCGGGCAGGTTCTGCGCCATTTTCCAGCTCAATCAAGCGCTCTGGGGCGAGCAGGTGATCGGGGTCGCGGTCCGGATCTCGCAAATCACTCACGTTTTTCAGTGTGCCCCAACTGGCGCAGGATGGAAATAGCCGAGTTCGCTTTTGTGCCATGCTTGGCGCAGCTCATGACTTCTGCGGATCGCTCGGCGCCTGTTACCCCGGAATCTCTAGCGTCTCTCCCGAAAAGCTTGCTGGTCGGGGTGCGTTTACCCGGGGTTTCGGAGCAGGATTTCGAGGCCAGCCTGGACGAGCTGGAGCGCCTCGTTAAGACGCTCGGCTATCGCGTGGTGTCTCGCATCACCCAAACGCGGAGCACGCTCGCGCCGACGGCGGTGCTGGGTGAAGGCAAGCTCGCTGAGCTGGCCGCGATCACCGGGGGCTCCGGCGAAGCGGGCGTGCAGGTCGAGCGCGTGAAAGACAAGGCGCGGATTCGGCGCGAGGCGGTCGAGCTGGGCAAGACCGTGTCCAAAGAAGACGACGACGACGACGCGGGCCCCGCGATCGCCGGAGATCTCGACGATCTCGCGTTGATCGCCGTCGATCACGAGATCAGCCCGAGCCAGCTGCGCAATCTGGAGCGCGCCACGGGCATCAGCGTGCTCGACCGCACGGGCGTGATCATCGAGATCTTTCATCGCCATGCGCACAGCCGCGAGGCGCGCATGCAGGTCGAGATTGCGCGGCTACGCTACGAATCGCCGCGCGTGCGCGAATCACCGCGCGGCAAAGAGCGCCAAGCCGGGCGCGGCTCCGGCGAAGCGGGCCTCGAGCTCGACCGGCGCAAGATCCGCGATCGCATCGCCGAGCTCAAAGAGCAGCTCGAAGCGGTGCAAAAGGAATACAGCGTGCGCCGCGCGAAGCGCCAAGAGGCGCGTCGTGTCGCGCTCGTCGGCTACACGAATGCGGGTAAATCTTCGCTGATGCGTGCGCTCACGGGCAGCGACGTTTACGTGGAAAACAAGCTGTTTGCGACGCTCGATACGACGGTGCGCGCTCTCTCACCCGAAGTGGAGCCGCGCGTCTTGGTGAGCGACACCGTGGGCTTCATCAAGAAGCTACCGCATGACTTGGTCGCGAGCTTCAAGTCGACGCTCGACGAAGCGAGCGAAGCCTCTTTGTTGTTGCACGTTGTAGACGCATCAGACCCTAGCTGGCAAAGCCAGCTCACGGTGACGCGCGAAGTCCTGACGGAGATTGGCGCGCACGCCGTGCCGAGCCGCCTGGTGATGAACAAGGTGGATCGGCTGAGCCCCGAAGCGTTGGCCGAGCTCGGCCTCGCACAACCCGAGGCTTGGTTTCTGTCCGCGAAAAGCGCGAGCGACGTCGCCGCGCTCCGTTTGCGAATCATCGAGTTCTTCGAGTCGAGCTACGTGCGGGCTGAGGTGCTCGTCCCGTTCAGCGAGCAACGCCTGCTCGCCGAGATGCACGCCACGATGAACGTGCTCAGCACGCGCTACGAAGAGGCCGGGGTCTACGTGCAGGTGCGTTGCGAGGCTGCGGCGCTCGACAAGCTGGGCGCGCGCTTGCCGGAAGGCGCAGTGACTCTGATTTAGTGGCTGCCCCCGCGGAGACGGCGTTTTACGGCGGCCGCGCCGTCGCAGCGACGCATGGCAAAAACGCGGAACTCGATGCGCGCGGCCGGCCCCGCCAAGCGCCCGTGCCGGGCGCGGGGGGCCGACGTCTTCGGAGACCGCGCGATGCGGACTCCGCCGGCGGAGTGCGGGCGGCTGACGTCTGATGCGGACTCCGCCTGGCGGAGTGCGGCCTCGTAGAGCGCGCAGCGCGAACTCCGCCGGCGGAGTTCGCGCTCATGCGTGGGGACGACGGGGCCTATTGATGAGCGGCAGGTCATTTTGGAGCCGCGCCGTCGCCAGGTCAGCGCGACCTGGCAGGGTTGGCGGCGGCGCGTGTGCGTGCTTGAGAGTTGAGGCGCGATCTGGGTGCGTCGCAGTGGAGACGTTCGGCGTCGGAGCGCCTCAACTCTCTTGCCCGCCCTATTTTTTTGTTTTTCGAACCGTCGATTCTGCTCGACAGGTTTTGGGCGATCGTGGAGTTGTTCTTGAGACCGGGCAGAAATTTTGATGCG
>DATCFJ010000586.1:0-2807 GCA_036509605.1 Polyangiaceae bacterium
GGGATGTTGCGCTCGGGTGCTACCTGCCGGGGATCTGGCACGGGAATCGTCAGGTGCATCATCACGACTTGCGTCGGGCTGTCTGCTTCGAACGGCAAACGCCCGGTCAGCAGCTGAAACAGCACCACGCCCATCGAGTACAAGTCGCTGCGCCCGTCGATCGGATCACCGCGGCCCTGTTCGGGCGCCATGTAGTCCGGCGTGCCGCACACGATGCCCGGGCTGGTGACGCTCGGGTGCTGCGCGTCTGCGCGCAGCTTGGCCAGGCCAAAGTCCACGACTTTGACGAAATCTCCACCGCGGCGGAGGGGCTCGAGGATGATATTTTCCGGTTTCAGATCACGGTGCACGATCCCGAGATCGTGCGCTTCACTAAGCGCCGCCAGCGTCTGCCTTAGTACTTCCACGATGCGCGAAAAGGGCAGCGGACCTTCTTCGTAAGCGACGCGCGCGAGGTCCTTGCCGCGCAGAAACTCCATCACCAAATACGGCTGCCCGTCGTCGGTACGACCGAAGTCGAACACGGCGATCGAGTTGGGATGGTTGAGCTGGCTGGCCGCACGCGCTTCGGTCATGAAGCGCAGCGCCGAGTTCTCGTCGGAGAGCAGATGCGGATGGATGATTTTGACGGCGACCGTGCGACCGAGCGCCGCTTGTTCCGCGCGGTACACGCGACCCATGCCGCCAACGCTGATCAAGTCGAGGATGTAGTAACCGCCGGGCAGAGACTTCCCGACGAACTTGTCGTCGGTTGCTGAGCCCATGGTGCCAACCGGAAAGCCGCACGCCGGGCAATACTGATGCTCGGCGTTGCACGTTGACCCACAGTGCGGGCAGATTCGACTAGACGCTTGAGATGGCAACCAATGACTCCGGAGGCGCCGGCTTAAAGGCGCCCGCTACCCGGCCGAACTATGGACAAGGCAGCCATTCTAAGCCAGCGCCGGCTTCGTAAACCAGCATTTGTGCCGTGGGGGATGGCGTGCGAGAAGCGCCGACCTTGTGCGCAAAAGCGCGGGCTGTCCGCGCGGCCGAGGGGGAACCCGATGGGAACCGCGAGAAACTCCCGCATTTTCGGGCGGCTGAGCTAAGATTTAGCGCAATGGTCCCTGCACGCGTCCGGCTAGGCGAGCTCCTGGTCGAGGCCCAGATCGTTAGCCGCGCCCAACTGGAGGAGATTTTAGCTTCCCAGAAGCGCGATGGGCGTCGCATCGGGACGCTGCTCGTCGAGGCCGGCCTGGTGACTGAAACACAAGTCACCCAAATCTTGAGTCAGCAACTGAGCGTGCCTTGGGTGTCGCTCTATCACATCGATTTTTCGCGTCAGCTGCTGAACCTCGTGTCGCATCAGCTGGCGGAGAAGTACTGCCTCGTGCCGATCTTCGTGCGCCGCGTGCGCGGGTTGGGCGAGACCTTGTATGTCGCCATGGACGACCCGAGCGACGAAACCGCGCAGCGTGAAGTCGGGCAATGGGCAGGTCTGCCGGTGCGAGCGATGATCGCGCCGCCCACCGATATTCGCTCCGCGATCCGCGTCTACTACGGAGTCGGCAAAGATACGGCTTCGCTGTCCGAGGCCGTGGCAGAGGTCGATGCTGAAACGGCTGCCGGGGTGCGCTCGCAGAAGAGCTCGCCGCCAACTGCGGACGAAGACACTCCGCTGTCGAGCGAGCGGACGCCGATCCCGGGCACGCTACACGTGCTGAAGCCAGCCGAGGCACCGCCGGTCACGGTGGCTTCCGTGAGGCCGCTCGAGAACGAGGCCGTAGCCGCGGCAGAACGCGAGCATCCCGAGTCCGAACCCCCCGATTCCAGTCCGCAAATCGAGGCGCGAGAGATCTCGATGCCCGCGCCCAGAAAGGGCGGCGCGCGCATGGTGACCTTGACCTTGCTCGATGGAACGAAGGTGAATTTGCCAGCGCGTGAATCGGCGGCTCAGCGCAAAGCGGCCCGCGTGCCGTCGGCGCGCCCGCCGGGTAGCGGAGAGGGTGCGGAGCTCACCGCGCGCGATCTGATCGCAGCTTTGCGTGCCGTTTCGCACGGCGCCGACGCGACTGAGATCCTGGGCAACGACGTGCATTGGGAAGCGCTGTTCTCCGCGCTCCTGTCTTTGCTGCTCAAAAAGCACCTGATCGCGGACTGGGAATTCGTCGAAGAGTACAAGAAGGTGTAGCGGCGTTCAGCGCCGCAGCGTCACCACTTGAGCTCGCTCCGCTGCGCGCTGACCCAGGGCGCTAGCCCAGGTGCGCGTGATTCACGCGAGCCGAGCCGCGCTCGGGCTTCGGCGCGTTCGTGCGCGGCAACGGCGGCGGCCGCGGCGACGATTCGGCGTGCTTCCATGTCCAGGCTGGGCTCGCGCAGCAGCTCGGGGAGATTCTTGGCGACGAATCCAATGTCGTAGCTGCCGTCGGCGAACTCCGGGTGCGTGACGACGCGCGACAGAAACGCGAGATTGGTGCAAATCCCGCCGATCGCGTAGTCGCTCAGGGCGCGGCGCATGCGTGCCAGCGCTTGCGTGCGGTCCTCGCCCCAGACGGCTAACTTGGCGAGTAGCGGATCGTAGCTCGCGCTCACTTGGCCGCCCTCGAAGATGCCCGAGTCGTCGCGCAGGAACGGCCCACTCGCTGGTCTGAGCAGCGAGATTTTGCCGGGACTCGGCAAGAAGCCCGCGGCGGGATCTTCGGCGTAAAGGCGAGCTTCGATCGCGGCGCCGCGGCGCGCGACGTTGCCTTCGGCGAGCGGCTTGCCTTCGGCCACGCGCACCATCTCTTTAACCAGATCCAAGCCCGTGACGAGCTCGGTGATTG
>DATCFJ010000587.1:0-6632 GCA_036509605.1 Polyangiaceae bacterium
AGCGGCGGGTAAATTCTGGGCGCAGGCAATGAGCGTCATCGCGAGCAGCGATCCAGCTCTCATGATTTGGCTCGGCTGGGTTGGGTGACCGTATCCGAGCGCAGATCGATGGCGGGTTCGGGAATGCTCATACTCATTGGGGCAGGGCCGACCTTCGAGTCTACTCTGGATCGCTCTCGAGGTGCACGGGCTCCCCAGCGCGGGAACGCTCGGCCAGGGCTGCCACAAACAGCTCGTACGCGATGATCTGAGTCGCCTGCGCGAGGTTGACCGAGGGTTGATCGGCGGCCATGGGAATGCGCACGTGCAGCGTCGCCCAAGCGTGGTCGGCTTCGGACAACCCGGTCTTCTCGTTACCGAATAGAAACGCGATCTTACCGCCACGCGCCGCATGCAGAACGGCTCGCTCGGCCGCCTCGCGAGGCTGAATTACACCAGAGAAGCCGCGTCGCGCGGTGGTGGCGAGCACCAGATCCGACTCGGCAACCGCACTGGCGACGTCCTCCACTCGGCTTGCCTCATTCAGCACGTCCCAGGATTTTACAGCCATTTTAAAGGCCATTTCGTGCTCAGGGACCGCCAACCGCCCAGGCTTGACCAGCGTCATCTGGGTAAAGCCCATGGTCTTGATGGCCCGTGCTACGGCGCCGACGTTCTCGGGGTAGTGCGGGCGCACGAGCACGAAGCGCGTTGCAGCGTGAATCGTCAAGCGAAGCTTGGGCTTGGGAATGTCGAGGGGCTTATCGAAGCTCATGGCAGGCGTCCGTGTTGCGAGCGCGCGCAGCGAAAGCCGAGGGACGGCCGGCGCTCGGCGGGCAAGGCGGCGCTCCGTGCCGCTCCGCGCAGCCACGCAATTGGCGATTCATAGCTGCCACCGCGGACGACGCGTGCGCCAGTGGCGAGCGCGGCGTCCGGACCGGCCGGATCGCTGACCTCGCCCTCGGGGTACTGCGTCGCGTAGCGATCCTGCACCCACTCGGCGACGTTGCCGGCCAAGTCCAGAAAGCCGTCGGGCGTGCGCCCCGCGTTGAACGAGCCAACCGGCGCGAGCTCCGCAAAGCCGTCACTGTCGTCTGTTACATCCATACCCAGGCGGCCGTGGTTGGCCAGGTGTCCGTTGGCTAGCTCACCCCACGGAAAGCGTCGCCCGACGCGCTTCGTGATCCCCGACGGGGGGAGCGCTCCGCGCGCGGCGCGTTCGAACTCAGCTTCCGTGGGCAGGCGTGCGCCACGGAATGTGCAGAACGCCTGAGCGTCGTCCCAGGACACGAAAGTGACCGGAAAGGAGGCGCGTTTGAAGCGCAGTGCTCCGCGCTCGTACGGCGGCGCCTTGCAGCGTCGCAGTCGCACGCACGCCTCATAGTCGCCCTGCGACACCTCAGTGCGGTCCAAAAAAAATCCCGAGAGGTGCACGCGGTGTTGCACGAGCTCGTCGGCGAAGCTCCGCTCGTCGCAGGTCGCGGCGAGCGGCTCGCGCTCACAGAGCACGGTGGAGTCGACGATTTCGCTCGAGGTCGAGCCCATCAGAAACTCGGACGCCGGCACGCGGATCATGCGCGAGCCTCGAGCGCGGAGCACGCTTAGCCCACCGCTCAGCGCGCTCTCGCTCGGGTTGGTTGCGAGCGGCCAAGGCACGATGGCCGCGCTTGCGCTGGTGCTCGCGCGCGTGTCTGGCGGAGCCGTCAGGAGCAGCGCGCAGCCAAGCGCGACGCTCAGTACGGCCCGCTCGCGCAGCGCGGGGCGCCCGCGGCAGCTCACGGCGCCGTAACCTGCGCGTTACCGGCGTGGCTCGATTCCGTCGCTGGCTTGCCGCCGTCGCTCGAGGTCGCGCGGGTAGCCTTGTTCACGCCTCCGTCGCGCGCATCGTGGTGGGCCTTGCTCTTGCTCTTCGGGCTTTCCGGGAGCGCTGTCTCGGGCGCTTTCGGACGGCTCTCTTCCGCGACCTGCTCGGCGCGCGCCGGCAGTGAACGCTCGGCCTCTCGCAGGCCCATGATCAGCTGAAACCCAGCAATCCCGAGCAGGGCGCCCACCGCAGCGCCGCCAACCACGAGCCGCGTGGTCCGGCTCTCATGCGCAGAGGGGGCGTGCGTTCGATGACTCTGGTCGGGCAGTGTGGGCAACTGCCGGCGCGGGCTCTGCCAGAGCGCCTCCGCTAGCGCTCGTCCGAACGAGCGTGCGTCTTCGAAGCGGGCGCTGGGCAGCTTGGCCAGCCCGCGCGCGAGCACTTCGTCCACGTGCGGGTCGAGGCCGGCCAGCTCGGCGATGCCCGGCGGCTCGTCGGTAGTGATGCGCGTAGCGACGGCGATGGCGTCCTCACCGGGGAACGCGCGTTGTCCGCTCACGGCTTCGTACAGAGTAGCCGCCAGCGAAAATTGATCGCTGAGCGGCGAGAATTTGCCGGAAGCAATGCACTCCGGCGCGCTGTACGCGGGCGTGCCAAGCAGCCCGCCGTCGCGCGTCAACGTCGAATCCGGCACTCGCGCGATACCGAAGTCCGCGACCTTCGCGCCGGTCGGCGTGAGTATGATGTTCTCGGGCTTGATGTCGCGGTGCAGAACGCCGGCCAGGTGTGCGGTCGTCAGCGCATCGCCGACTTCACGCGCCAGCTTGGCGGCCGCTTCCGGCCCAAGCGGTCCGCGCAGGATGCGCTCCTTGAGCGTCTGACCCTCGGCGTACTCGAACACCAAGCACAAGCCGAGCTCCGGATCCTCGCCCATGTCGTGTAGCGTGACGATGTTCGGGTGGCTGACGCGCGCCGAAGCTCGCGCTTCCTGTCTCATGCGATGCAGGAGCGCGTCGTGCTGCTCCCGCGGGATGTTCAAGTCGTCGCGCAATAGCTTGATCGCCACGCTTCGGTCGAGCACCGGATCGTGCGCCAGCAGCACCCGGCCCATCGCGCCACGGCCCAACAGACGCTCGATCTTGTAGCGCCCGATCTGGGTCGGTAAGCGGACGTCGGGGGACTCCATAGCGGGGGGGCCACATCTATCCTCGGCCCACTGCCGCTTTCAATCGCTCAATCTACGCCGGCGTCGCCTTCTGGCTTTTTCTCGGGGGGCGGCAGCTTGCGTGGCGGGTCGCCGTACTCTTCGTGCAGTTTTCTCACCAAACCATCGCGCAAGACGCGCTCGTGGTACTCGGGCATAGCTGGGATCTGGACGAATAATTTAATGTGGCCGTCAGCGTCTACGATCTCCACCGTGCCAGTTGCCGTGGCCTTGTTTTGACCGGGCAGCTGATAGCGAAAGATCAGATACGCGGCGTCCGGGTCTCGCTCGGTGACCTCGTAACCGAGATCCACTCGCAGGTAGCGAAGCGCGCCGCTGTAAGTCTGCGCTTTGCTGTATTCGCACGCGCCGCCGACGCGCGCCGTCGCGCTGTGCGTACATAAAATCAGCGCCGCGAGCAGGACCCCAGCCAAGATCTGGGAAATGGGCTTCGCGTTGCGCATCGCGCTTCGGTTAGCATCCACCGCCCGTTTCGGGCAAATTCTCGACCTCTGCGCGCTTCGCGCGTCACTCGGGCAAAACGCCGGCCAACAAGCTCTCAGGACCCTCGCGCAGCAAAAAGGTCACTTCGTCCTCTCCGTACAGCTCGCGCACGCGCTCGATGCCGCGCGCGACTTCGGCGACGTCCGAGGGGCGGTGCGCGTCGCTGCAGGCTGCGTGGTACAGCCCGCGCTCCAGCAATTCCTCCGCGCACTTTTGCGGCTGCCGCCCGTATTTCCCGACCAGCGCTGCCACGTCGAGCAGGGCGGCTGACCCCGAGTCGACCAGGCGCTCTAGAATATCCGCCGAGCGCCACAGGCACTGGTAACGCTCCGGATGGGCGATCACCGGTAACAGCCCGCGCCTGCGCAGATCGCCGAGGCGGTGCTGAACCATCGGCGGAAAGTCCACTTGATAGAACTCGAGCAGCACCGCGCGCCCACCCGGATAGGGCAACCCGTCTCCCTCGAGGAGCCGCTGAAACACGATCTCGTCGAAGTAGTGCTCGCTGCTGAGGTCGAGCGCCGGCAATGTGTCCTGGTCGAGCAGCGAGCTCTTGAATTGCTCGAACGCGGCGCGGATCGTTTGGCGCGTGTTGTCGAACATACCGGGCCGCGTGTGCGGAGTGGCCAGCACGCGCGCAAAGCCGAGCTGACCTAGCCCGCGGAGCATCGCCACGCCGTCCGCCGCCGTGCCCGCGCCGTCATCGATACCAGGCACGTAGTGGCAATGCAGATCGACGAAGCCGCTCATCCGAGCTCGAGTCTAGTCGCAACGGGCGAGCGCGCTCGCCCGAGCGACTCGGTCAGTGGGCCCGGGAGGCTTTCTTCTCGACCAGAATTCGCGCACAGCCGGCCGCGACGTGGCCGAGGGCGGGCTCTAGGTCGCCTCCGCGCCCCGAAATGAACATCTCGAAGCCGTCCACGGCTAAGCGCCGCACATCCAGGCGAGTTGGAATCGTGTCGTTCGCGGCGACCAGCGGCGCGACCGCGGCCAGCTCATCACAGAGCTCAGCGGCGCCAGCGCCCGCTACCAGCAGGCCAAGCTCGTCGCCGAGGGCCAACGCTTCGAGCGCCGAAGAGCGCCGTGCGGCCTCCAGCAAACGGGTGAGGGCCACCTGCGTGTTTTCGCTACGGGCCACGCGCCGGTCGAGCTTGGGGTCGAACATTATCCGCTTATTTTTGTCGCTTGGCCGCGGAGGGCCAAGTTTTGGCACAGAGGTCGACCTTGCCCTGACCGTGCTACAGGCGGAGGCGATGTCCGAGGATTCGTTGCTCCCGCTCCTGCAAGGTAAACGCGTCGTCGTTTGTGCCGGCGCTGGCGGGGTGGGGAAGACCACAGTCGCCGCGGCGATCGCGCTTGGCTTTGCCGGTCAAGGCAAGCGGGTGCTGTGCATCACCATTGATCCGGCCAAGCGCCTGGCCGACAGCTTGGGTCTGGGCGCGATGAACGTGGAGGAGCAGCTGGTGAGCCCCGAGCTGTTCTCGAAGGCCGGGCTGACCATCGACGGCTCACTCACCGTGCTGATGCTCGATACGAAGCGGACGTTCGACGACCTGGTGGCGCGCCACGCCTCCAGCCCCGAAGCGCGCGACCGCATTTTTCAGAACCGCATCTACAACTACGTCTCGACGAGCTTGGCCGGCACGCAGTCGTACATGGCGATGGAGAAGGTGCTGCTGGTTCGTCAGGACCCGCGTTTCGATTTGATCGTACTGGACACTCCGCCGACCAGCAATGCGCTGGATTTCTTGGATGCCCCCGAGCGCTTGATCGAAGCCATCGACAGCGCCGCGATGCGCTGGCTGGTTCAGACCTTCGAGAAGTCGGGGCGGCTCAGTCTGAACCTGGTCGCCCGCGGAGTGGCGCTGGTGCTGCGCGGCATGGGGCGTCTCACGGGCAAGGGTTTTTTGGAGCAATTGGCAGAATTCGTGGCCGAGCTAAACGACCTATTCGGCGGCTTTCGCGAGCGCGCGGCGGTGGTTGCGAAAGAGTTTCGATCACCCGAGCTCGCGTACGTGCTCGTGACCTCGGCCGCTCCCGCCGCGATCGACGAAGTGAGCTACTTCTCGGCGCGTCTGCGCGAGCAGGGCATGCGCCCCGATGCTGTCGTGATCAATCGTTTGCAGCGATCGCCCGAAGTGGCGGATGACGAGTCTGTGCGCGCGCTGTCGCGCGAGCTGGGTCTCGTGCTGTCGGAATCGACGCTCCAGAAGGCGCAGCAAGCCGCGGCCGACGATCGAACTCGAGCTGCCTTCGAGGCTCGCCAGCTCGAGGTGCTCGGCCAAGTGCTTGGGGCTTCGCCCCCGAAGCTACTGCGCGTGCCCGTGCTGGCCGCGGACGTGCATGACATTCGCAGCTTGTCGGACGTAGCGGGTCGACTATTTTTTCCGGCTTGAGCGGCTGTTCGCGCCCGGCGGCGGGTTCTCGTTGCGCTTGCGCGCGCGATATTCGACCGAGATCGGTACGGCGCGAAAGTCGAACGCCTTCCGGATCTGATTGGCGACGAAGCGCTTATAAGCTTCAGTGATGTACTCGGGCGCGTTGCACATCGCGATGAACAGCGGCGGGTGTGCCTCGGCTTGCGTGATGTAAAAGATGCGCGGCGCGCGGCCGTGGCTGGTCGGTGGCGGGTGCTTTTCCAGCACTTTCTCGAAGAAACGGTTCAGCTCGCCGGTCGGGATACGACGCTTGAATTCTTTGCTGGCGCGCGCCGCTAAGTCCAAGAGCTCCTTCACGCCGCGCCCGGTCTTGGCGCTCAAGTGCACCATGGGCACCCAGCCGGCAAAGCGCAGCTCTTCGCGCGCCTTTTCCTCGGCCTCTTCCTGCGCGTCCTTCTTCTGCAGATCAGACTTGTTCAGCCCGACGATCACCGCGCGCCGGCGCTCTAGGCACATGCCGAGCAACCGAGCGTCCTGCTCGTGCACGCCGTTGGTCGCGTCGCACATCAAAATTACAACTTGGGCGCGCTCGATCGAACGAATGGCTTGCAAGGACGCGATCAATTCGACGCCGCGTTCGACCTTGGCTTTCTTGCGAATGCCGGCCGTGTCGACCAGGAGGAACGCGCGCCCCTCGGACTCGATGCGCGCGTCGACCGGGTCCCGGGTCGTGCCTGGGCGATCGTCGACCAGCGAGCGCTCG
>DATCFJ010000588.1:0-7518 GCA_036509605.1 Polyangiaceae bacterium
TGACCCGCCCCCGAGGGCGCAGCTCGACCCGGGGCCCGGCAGCCCGCCCCCGGGCACTCCGCCGAGTGCAGGAAGGAGTAAGGATTTTGCTCTAGTACGCGGCGCGCCCCTGGGCGCATGATGCCCCACATCCGAGCGAAAATTTCACCGCGTGCTACTCCAGCCAAGGCAACAGCGGCCGCACGGAGCTTCGGTTATAGTCGGTCCCGTGCGCGATCCCCTGACGACCCGATCGGCTGCCAGCGAAGCGGAGTACGTGAGCCGACGTTGCATCGTCGCGCGCATCCTGGCTCATCCTGATTCGCGCCGGGTCGGCGAGTTCGCACCGCTGTTCGACGCCGGCTGCGACGGAACGGCCGAGATCAGCCGCAACGAGCCCGCTTTCCGAACGGCCGAGGGTCGCACGGCCGGGCCGCTCGACAGCTCCCGAATCACCCGCACGCCGCTGTGCATCGAGCTGCGGCAGGACCAACTGTGCATTCGACACGCGGCGGCCTCGACCCGAGTCGAGCTTAACGGGGAGCCCTTGAACGGCGAGCGCGTGTTCGACCTAGAAGCGTTGAAGGTCGGCGTCGTGATTCTGTTTGGAAAGTACCTGACACTCGTGTTGGGTTATTTGGACCTGATCGATGTAGCGCCCAGCGCACTCGGTATGGTCGGTGACTCGACCGCGATGCGCGTCCTCCGCCAGGAAATCCAGCGCATCGCCAATATAGAGGTGCCCGTACTCCTCAGAGGTGAGACAGGGGTAGGCAAGGAGCTCGTCGCCGCGGCGCTTCATGCAGGCAGCGCACGGGCCGGCGCTCCCTACATAGCCGTGAATGTAGCAAGCGTACCGGTTAGCCTCGCAGCCTCCGAGCTCTTTGGGCATCGCCGCGGCGCCTTCTCTGGCGCGGTCGAGGAGCACAAGGGCTACTTCTCTCAAGCTCACGGCGGCACGTTGTTCCTCGACGAAATTGGGGACGTGGTTTCGGAGGTGCAGGCGGCCTTACTGCGGGCGGTCGAGACGGGCGTGATTCAACCGCTCGGAGGCAGAACCGTAAAGGTGGATGTTCGCTTGATCGCGGCAACCGACTCCAATCTCGAGGCCGCGATCGTCAAACGCGAGTTCCGCGAGCCGCTGCTGCGTCGCTTTTCGTACGAAATTTGGGTGCCACCCCTGAGGCACCGCCGTGACGACATCGGCTTGCTTTTTCAGCATTTCTTGCGACAAAGCTTGGGGAAAGCGCGGGCGGCCGAGCGGCTCAGCCCCACGGACCCGGATGCCGACCCCTGGGTCCCAGCCGCTTTCGTCGCAGCGTTGGCGCTCCATCGTTGGCCGGGCAATGTTCGGGAGCTGTCGAATGTTGCCCTGCGCTTCGTGGTGGAGAACCGCGAACGCAGTGTGGCGCGGATCAGCGACAACATTCGCAGCCTGTTGCAACCGGGCGCCCCTACTATGCTGAGCGCCGCGCCCCAAGCAGCGCCGCCCTCAGCGTTGCTCCTGCCCTCCGAGTCGAGCGCCGCGCGTTCTGCGCTGGTGAGTGACGCAGACCTCGTGTCGGCAATGCGAGCCGCGAAGTTCCAGCGCGAAAGCGCCGCCAAAGCGCTTGGGATCTCGAAGAGCTACCTGTACAGGCGTCTCGCGAGCATCCCCGAAATCCGAAGCCTCGGAAATATTCCGATCGGCGAAGTACGTGCCGCGCTCGAGGCGGCAGCGGGTGACTTCATAGCGGCCGCAGAAAGGCTTCAAGTGTCAGACCGGGCGCTCAGAATCCATCTGAAGCGGACAGCGAGCCTTCCTGATCGTTGACGTAGGTCAAAGGCTGCACGAGGTCGGTCTCGAAGACGGACCAGTACGCCCGCGACCAACGTTCGACGTCGACGATCCCGAGCTGCTGAAGCTGGGTGCCCGCTTCGAGCTGCAGGCGCGCTCCGAACTCGGCATGGGTAAACTGGCCACGGCGTTTCCGTGCGCAGGCAGCAAAACACAGCATGTGTAGACGGCGGAAGGTCTGTTCGGCTTCTTCGAGGCGTTGCAGCGCCGCCTCCCGCGCGCCGCGCAAATAGTCGAGGTTCGCTTCGAGCGCGTCTGCCACGGCGACCCAGATATCGAGCCCAAAGCTGCGCAGCTTGCTGAGCGACTCGCTCGCAATTCGCAGCTCTTCCTCAGCTCGGGAACCGATGCGGGCGATCGTGCGGATGGCGCTCCAGATCGTGTGGAGCGCGACGTAGCCTGCGAGGAACGGCGTTTGCGCGGCTGGGCTCGCTAGGATGAATAGCCGCTGCTCTTGCTCTGCTCGGTCAGTGCCGAGATACCGATCGACGATGTCGCGGTACAACGTCGCGACGACCACCAAGATCCCTGCCGCGCCAGTCCACTCAGCCTCCGCTCGATCGAGCTCTGACTGCGCATGTTCCGGGCGATCGTGCGCAATCCAAACGATGGCATGAGCAACTCGCAGCATGCTCGCGTGGAATTGGTCTTGCGTTTCTTCTGCCTCTCGCATCCAGCGCTGGGTGCGAACCAGTTGCGTCCGAAAGTCGCCCTTGTGCGCGTATTGAATGAAGACCGCCATGTCGCGAACGACCGCCAACTCGCGTGTGGCCCCGACGCATGATTCGAGCAGGGTGCGCTCGGCACGCTCGAAGTTTGCCTCGGCAGCCAAGAACTTTCCCTGAGAGAGCGCCATTTCCCCCTCGGCGGCCAGCAAGAGCGCGCGGGCGTAGGGCGTTTGCAGCTCACCCGTCAGTTGGCGGCATAGCTCCAGCCCTGGGCCCGTGAGTGGATTGGGGACATGCCCAACCGTTGACACCACGAACAGCGCACTCGCCCGCTGCAGTCGCTCGCTCTCACCCGCATCCAGCGCTCGATGAAACGCCAGGATCGCGAAAGGAAGCGCCCTCAAGTCGACATGGGCCAGCCCTTGAGCCAAGAGCAAACACAAGTCGATGCGCTCGAGCTCGTCGTGCGTAGCGGCGGTCGCATGCGCCGGCACCCAGGACATGCCACGAACAGCGAGCGCTTGTAGCGCGCCGATCGTGGCCACGACCGTGTCGGCCGGCGTCTCGGGTAGGCTCAAACCTGCGGCCGAGATGGAGGGAGCAAGCACTTCGAGTCCCAGTCGCGAATCGCCGCTCAAGAGCAGGTGGCTGCCCGCTTCGCGTCGCAGATTGCTGCGTTGGTCCTCCGTGGTAGCCAGCTCAGCTGAGCTGAGCAGCTGTTTGCCGGCTTCTCGGCGGCGTCCCGCGTCTTGCAGGGCACGCGCGCGCCTGCGCTGAATCGCTTGCGCTTCGGCGGCACCGAACTGACCGTGCTCGAGCGCCACTCCGAACAGCGCGGCCGCGCGATCGAAGGCGAGCTGTTCGCTCGCTGTTTGCGCGGCAGCGACGGCCAAGCCGGCTGCTTCGTGAGTGTCACCCGAGCCCGCCAGGTGCTCCACCAGAGCCTCTGGCTCTGCCCCGCCGTCTCGGCGCAGGGTGTCGGCGAGCCTACTGTGGTGCGCTCGCCGCAACGTTGCGGGCAGCGACTGGAGCACGGCATCGCGAATACGCGCATGATATGGCTCGAGCGCATCGCCCGCCGTATGCGCCGCGCGTACGAAGCGGCCCGAGGACAACGCTTCGAGCACGAGCGGATCAGCATTGCCTGTCGCCTGCGCGAGCACGCTTCGTCGAAGCGGCCTCGATGCGACGCACAACAGCTCGAGGGCCAAGCGCGACGACGCGGGCAAGCGCTCGTGGCGCGCGCGGAGCACGGAGTCCAGGCCCACTCTGCCGCCGGCGTTGGGGGTGAGCAAGCCTTCGGCCAGCAGATCCGCAAAGAACGGGTTTCCACCGCTCTGCCGAGCCAGGCGCAGCGCTTCTGGTGCTTCGAGCGGAACATTTCCGCGCCAACGTGCTCGCACGAGCGCGTGGGCTTCCTCGTTGGAGAGAGGTTCGAGGTGCAGTCTGCGGGCGGGTTCTCGCAGCCGGGTCTCGAGCCTACGGAGCGAGGGCCCTAGCTCACCGGCGTCCGTGCGTACTGCTCCGATGAGCAATAGGGGCGGTGGCTCGGGCGCACGCAGCACGGCAGCGAGCAATTCTGCGCTGTCTCCGTCTAGCCACTGCACGTCATCAATGAGCAACACGAGCGGTTGTCGAAGACACAGCCTTCGCGCAAGCTCACGCAAGGCGTCGGTGGCTTGCAACCGAGCCTGGGCCGCGTCTGGCGAGTCAGCGGCACTCGTCACACTGCGGGCGATCGCGGGAATGCGCAGCAGCACGGGGAAAAGCCGCGCCAATTGCTCTGTGTTTCGAGGCAACAGCGCCGCGAGCGCGGCGGGGGTTTGAAGCGTCAGCCACTCACTCAACTCGTCGATGAACTCGTCGAATGCGGGGAAAGGGATGGAGACGGAATGGCGCGCGCGACTGCGCAGCACGAGCGCTCTGCCTTGCTCTTCCAACGTGCGCCCGAAATGCTCGAGCAGCGTGGTCTTGCCGATGCCGCTGGTTCCTTGTAGCCAGATCACCGTGGAGGTGCCCTCGGCGCTGGCTCGGAATGCGTCCCAAAGGTCGGCCAACGCAGCGCCTCGTCCGACGAACCGCCCGCTTTGAGTCGACAGCAAGCTTGCCGAGTGAACCTCGGCCAAGATACCCAGTTTGGCGAGACTACTCGCTTCGGCGGCGCGCTGATTCGGATCGGGGTCGAGCAGACGCAAGCACAAGGCCAAGAGCTCAGGCGACCATTCCGGTCGAGCAAACGAGTACAACCAATCACGCAGGCTCAGTCCGGGCGGCGGCGCGCCCGGCAATTCGCCGGTGATGGCTCGAAACAAGAGCACTCCGAGTGAGTAGAAGTCTGCCTCAGGGCCGATTACTCCGCTGAAGACCTCAGGAGCCAGATACTCTCTCGTCCCGCGTGGCGTCGCACGCTCGCGCGCCCGCGAGCTCAGCCCGCAATCGAAGAGCACCACGCGGCCGCCTGGCTCTACGAGCACGTTTTGCGGTGTGACGTCGCCATGAACGAGGCCTCGCGCGTGCACTGCGGCAAGCGCGTAAACCAGCTGACACAGGCAGGAGTGGAGCTCGCTGGGAGCGCTTTGCAAGTAGTCGAGCAACGGTATCCCGTCGACGAGCTCTAGGGCGAGCAAGACATTCTCACCTTGCTCCACGAACTCATAGGCTCGCGCGACGTTGCGCTGCGAAATGTCGGTGAGCGCGCGAAACTCTCGCTTGAGTCGACTCAGTGACTCGCCGTTCGGTGCCAGCAGGCGCTTGAGTGCCACACTACGATTCCGCTCGATGTCCCAAGCTGCGTAGACTTCCGTGCCTTGGCCTCGAGCGAGTAAACGCTGCACGCGGTAGCGAGCAGTGCCCTCGAACGGTCCAGCGGCTTCTCCTTCGGCAGCGCTCGGTTCGAGCCGTTGCGGAGGAACACCGAGCGCCAACGCAAACTCCCAAGCGTTTTCAAAGCGATCTGCCGGCGACTTGCTCAGCGCTCGCGAAACTGCCGCGGCGAGAGCGCTGGGTAACTCTGGGCGAACGATGCTCAAGGACGCTACGTCGTCGTGGAGAATCGACAAGCGAAGTGCCGCGCGGGTGCCTGCTCGAAACGGCGCAAAACCGCTCAACATTTGGTACACGATGGCACCCAGCGCGTAGATGTCGCCGCGCGCGTCCGCGACTTCACCCGCCTCCCAGCGCTCCGGCGGAAGATAGGCGAGCGTACCGAGAATGTCGCCAGGATCGGTGAGCTGGCCCGGGTCGTCCAACTTGGCCACGCCGAAGTCCAGCACCTTGATGCGCGGCATCAGCATGGCCGGGCCGTGCACCACGAACAGATTCGACGGCTTCAGGTCGCGGTGAACGACACCAGCAGCATGGGCGGCCTGAAGCGCCGCGCACGCCTGCTCGATCAAACGGATTGCGAGGCTCAGCTCCAAAGGCGCACGGTCGTGCATGAGCTGAGACAAATCCTTGCCGAAGAGCCGCTCCATGATGATGTAAGGCCCTAGGCGTGCGTCATTGCCGTGATCGAACACCTGAACCACGCCCGGGTGGGCGATGCGTGCCATCGCCCGGGCTTCCCGGTGCAGGCGTTGTGTCGCGCGCTCGTTTTGGCGCTTGTCTAGGGGCAGTACCTTGATCGCAACGGGGCGGTCGAGTAGCAAGTCACGGCCGGCCAGCACCGTACCCATCCCTCCACTGCCCAGCGTGCTCTCGATCTGATAACGGTCGCCGATGCGATCGAGTGGCTGCGCTTGTTCGTCCGCCACCGAAGCTGCCTGGGCATTCATCGTTACGCTCTCTCCCGAATAGACTGGTCCCTTCACTCTAGATACACCGGTTCGATCGTTCCGAAGCGCCGAAAGAGGGACTGAGCAACGGGCCACCGAGCCGGCGCCGCCTCGTCGACATCGTGCCGAAACGACGTTTTGATCAAGCGACGTTGCCGTTTCGATATGCATTCACAATTGAAGTCGAGCCTGTCCTGTGGGCTTGACGTTTGTTTACACGCCTGGTTACTAGGAGCTTCGATGAGGTTTCGTATCGTCGCGGCGTGCGGGCTGGCCGGCGTCATGCTGGGCTCGCCGCGCGCAAGCTACGCGCAGCAGCCCGGGTCAGCAGGCGCGGCGCACGTCGCCGATGACCCCGACAGCGAGTCCTCATACCTGCGAGCGGTGGCTGCCCAAAAGCGAGCCAAGGGCGTGAACGACGCTTCCGTTGCAGAAGCGCTCATCGACCTTGCAATATTCTACGACGCACACGGCAAAATGGACCTGGAGATCGCGGCATTGCGCGAAGCGCAGGGCGTCTTCGAACGCGTGCCTCAGGTCGACCGCAACCACTACGGCGGCTGCCTGAACCGTCTCGCAACCCTGCTGGTCGATCGAGACGACTTCGACGGCGCCGAGCCGCTGTTTGTCGCGGCGGCAGCGCAGTACGATCGCATCACGGGTCCAAAGAGCGTGGGCGCCGCTTTCGCACGGGCGAACGCGGGAATGATCCTGGAACGCCAAAGAGACTTCCGCGGGGCGGAGTCCCTGCTCGAAGCAGCGCGAGCCAAATTCGAGGCGACCGTGGGCCCGAATGATCCGCAAATCGCGGTCGCCCTCAATCATCTTGCCGCGCTGTACGGCGCGCACGACGCGGTGCGCGCGGAAGCAACGTACCGACAGCTCATCGCGGTTCACGAGCACGATGGCGATGCCGTCGCCCTGGCCGTCGCGGTCAATGATCTGGCGACGCTGCACACGAACCAGGGGCAATGGTTGCTCGCGGAGCAGGAGCTCAAGCGCGCGTTGAACATCCTCGAAACCTCGAAACAAATCGAATCGGCCCCGGGGGTCAAAATCCTGACGACCTTCGCCACGCTCGAGTTGAAGCGCGGCGACTTCCGCAGCGCACGCTCGATGGCGGAGCGAGCGGAGGCGATCGCAGAAGCGAAGCTCGAGCCAAACAACGCCGAACGCGGGTATGCGGCGCTCATTCTTGCCGGGATCTACAAGGCAGCTGGAGAGTATCGCCGCGCAGAGGCGCTCTACCTGCGCGCCGAAT